>NZ_PSYR01000004.1 GCF_003333315.1 Acidiferrobacter thiooxydans | reverse complement strand
GCGTTCGCCGACAAGGTGCGCGACGGTAGGTGGACTGGCTATAGCGGCAAGCGCATCCGCACGGTGATCAATATCGGCATCGGCGGCTCCTACCTCGGCCCGGAAATGGCCTGCCAGGCGCTGCGGCCGTTCGCCGATCCGGCGATCGCCGTGCGCTTCGTGGCTAACGTCGACTCCGAGGCGTTGCGTGCTGCGACCGCGGACCTGGACCCCGCGGAGACCCTTTTCATCGTCTGTTCCAAGACCTTTACGACCGAGGAGACCATGACCAATGCGCGCAGTGCGCGCCAATGGTGCGTGGCCGGGCTGGGCTCTGACGCGGCAGTGGCCGCGCATTTCGTCGCGGTCTCGACCAACGCGGCGGAGGTCGCGCGCTTTGGCATCGATGCCGCCCATATGTTCGTATTCTGGGACTGGGTCGGGGGACGGTACTCCCTGGGTTCGGCGGTCGGCCTGGCGCTTATGATCGCCATCGGGCCCGAGCGGTTCCGGGAGATGCTCGCCGGCTTTCGCGACATGGATGAGCACTTCCAGTCGGCGCCGCTCGAATGTAATCTGCCGGTGCTCATGGGGATGCTGTCTGTGTGGTACAACAATTTCCATGGCATGGAGACCCAGGCGATATTGCCCTATGCGCACGGGCTGGCGCGTCTGCCGGCCTATCTGGAGCAGTTGCAGATGGAGAGCAACGGCAAGCACGTCGATCTCGCCGGACGGCCGGTGACCTATCAGACCGGTCCGATCGTGTGGGGCGAGCCCGGGGTCGACGCCCAGCACTCGTTCTATCAGCTGCTGCACCAGGGAACCAAGGCCGTGCCCTGCGACCTGATCGGATTTTGCCGCTCATCCGCCGATCTGCCGGGTCACCAGGACCTTTTGATGGCCAACCTTCTGGCTCAGGCCGAGGCCCTGGCCTTTGGGCGCCCGGCGGCGCAGCTTGCCGAAGAGGGCGTGCCGGCGGCGCAGATCCCCTATCGGGTGTGCGAGGGCAATCGCCCGACCACTATCGTTCTCGGCGAGGCCTTGACGCCGCGTGTGCTGGGCGCGCTCATTGCGCTTTATGAACACAGCGTGTTTACGCAGGGTGTGGTGTGGGGTATCGATTCCTTCGATCAGTGGGGGGTGGAGCTTGGCAAGGTGCTTGCGCGGCGCATCGCCTCCGAGATCCGCGGCGGCATCGGCGAGGGTGCCCACGACAGCTCCACCCGTGCCCTGATCGGCCGTTATTTGGCGCGCCGCACCGGGAGTTGATGCACTATGCGTGGATGAGCGTCCTGCAAGACAAGGCCGGACAAAGGCCGTGGGCGGCGCTGAGCCATGGGATCCACCCTTTCACCACAACATGAGGAAATGCTGTCGATGGATCAGGCCCCCCGATTTGTAAGCCAGCTTACCCGCAACACCCTGGCGCTCATCCTTGCCGGCGGCCGCGGGTCGCGGCTGAAGCACCTGACGATGTGGCGCGCGAAACCGGCAGTGCCGTTCGGGGGCAAGTTCCGGGTCATCGATTTCCCGCTGTCGAATTGCGTGAACTCGGGCATCCGGCGCATCGGGGTCTTGACCCAATACAAGGCCCACTCCCTCATCCATCATATCCAGAAAGGCTGGGGGACCTTGCGCGGGGATTTCGGGGAGTTCGTGGAACTTTTACCGGCGCAGCAGCGTATCGAGTCCTCGTGGTACGCGGGGACCGCCGATGCGGTCTACCAGAACCTCGATATCGTGCGCAATCATGACCCGGATTACGTCCTGATCCTGGCCGGCGATCATGTCTACAAGATGGATTACGGGCCGATGATTGCCCATCATGTGCGCAAAGGCGCAGACCTCACCGTAGGCTGCGTGCATGTCCCACTCGATCGCGCGAGCGATTTTGGGGTCATGGCCACAGACGACATGGGGCGCATTGTGCGCTTCGACGAGAAGCCAGCCGATCCGATACCGACCGTCGCGGGTGGCAACACCGCACTCGCTTCCATGGGAATTTATGTGTTTAGCGCACGCTTCCTCTATGAGCAGCTTGTCAAGGATGCCGATACCAAGGCCTCGCGGCATGATTTCGGGCATAACGTGATTCCCGGGGCCATAGATCGGTACCGGGTCATGGCCTATGCCTTCTCGGGCGATGGCAGTGGACAATCGGCCTACTGGCGCGACGTCGGCACGCTGGATGCCTACTGGGAGGCCAACATGGAGTTGGTCGGCGTGACCCCGGAGCTCAACCTGTATGACACCTCCTGGCCGATCTGGACCTATCAGGAGCAGTATCCGCCGGCCAAGTTCATCTTCGATGAGGATGACGGGCGCCGCGGCATGGCCGTGGACTCCATGGTGTCGGGCGGCTGTGTGATCTCTGGGGCGCGTATCCGTCATTCGCTGTTGTTTTCGGCGGTGCATGCGCATTCCTACGCGGAGGTGATCGATTCGGTGGTCATGGGCAGTGTCGACATAGGCCGGCATAGCCGTATCCGGCGCGCGATCATCGACAAAGGGTGTCGCATACCTGAGGGCAGTGTCATAGGCTGGGATCACGACGAGGACGCACGCCGTTATCATGTGACGCCGGAAGGGGTCGTCGTGGTGACGCCCGAGATGCTGGGCCAGGAATTGCATTATGTCCGGTGATGACCGCTTGAATCTGGTGTTGTGCTGGCACATGCATCAGCCGCAGTACCGGCGCCTGTCCGATGGCCAGTACCAGCAGCCATGGGTGTATCTGCATGCCATCAAGGATTACGTCGATATGGCGGCGCATATCGAGTCGGTGCCAGGGGCGCGCGCCGTCGTCAATTTCTCACCTGTTCTGCTCGATCAGATTGCGGATTATGGGCAACAGCTGCAGGCCTATCTACGCGAGCGCACGCCGCTGCGCGATCCGCTGCTCGCGGCGCTCGCCGGTCATTGGCCGCCGCCTGGGCCGGAGCGCGCGGCGCTCATCGCGGCCTGTCTCAAGGCCAACAAGGCACGCGTGATCGACCGGTTCCCGGCGTTCAAGCGCCTGGTGGCGCTGGCCGCGCCCGTGGTCGCTGACCCCGGGCTTTCCGGTTACCTCGACTGCCATTATCTGCGCGATCTCGTCGTCTGGTATCACCTGGGCTGGTTCGGTGAGACGGTACGGCGCGCGGACGCGCGCATCGCCCCACTTCTGCAAAGAGGTGAGGGCTTCGACGAGGAGTCGGCGATCACCGTGTTGAGGGTGGCGGAGGAGATCCTGACCGGCCTCGTGCCTCGCTACCGGAGGCTTGCCGAAAGCGGACAAGTGGAGCTGTCGTTTACCCCCTACACGCACCCGATCGTGCCGCTTTTGCTCGATTTTGCGGTGGCGCGCGAGGCGCAGCCGGACGTGCGCCTGCCGGTCGCCCCGCACTATCCGGGCGGCGAGGCGCGGGCGCGCTGGCAGATCCGGGCAGGTCAGGAGGCCTTCGCTCGACATTTCGGGTTCGCTGCCGCCGGCTGCTGGCCGGCCGAGGGCGGTCTTAGCGCGCAGATGCTGGCGTTGCTTGATGACGCCGGGATCAAGTGGACGGCATCGGGTGAGCGTGTCCTGCGCCATAGTCTGCAGGCGGGCGGCAAGGACGGCGGCCATGGCCAGTGTCACAGGATCTATGGGGAGCCGGGGCGGACCGTGCGCTGCGTCTTTCGCGACGACGGCCTGTCGGATCTGATCGGGTTTTCCTATGCCGATTGGCACGCCGACGATGCCGTCGGCAACTTGATCTCGCACCTGGAGACCATCGCCCGCGCCGCGCAGCCCGGTCACGCGCCGCTGGTCGCAATCATCATGGATGGGGAGAATGCCTGGGAGTATTACCCCGAGAACGGGTACTACTTCCTGCGTGCGCTCTACGAGCGATTGGTGGCCCACCCACAGATCCATCTCACGACCTTCTCGCAATATATCGATGAGGGCCATGCCCCGGCCATGCTTCCGCCGCTCATCGCCGGTAGCTGGGTGAATGGCACCTTCGCGACCTGGATCGGCAGCCCCGACAAGAACCGTGCCTGGGACATCCTCGTCCAGGCGAAGGCCGACTATGATCGCGTCATGGCCCAGGGTCGGCTGTCACCCGAGGACGCCGAGCGCGCCAGCGAGGCGCTGGCGGTATGCGAGGGCTCCGACTGGTGCTGGTGGTTCGGCGATTATAATCCGCGCGATACGGTGCAGGATTTCGAGCGTCTGTATCGCCGCCACATCGCCGACCTCTATCACATCCTCGGTGAGCCGCCATCTCCGCTTGCCGGGGAGGGGTTCACTCAGCAGGGCGCAGACCGCTCCGAGCGCGGTGGTGCCATGCGTTCGTCCGGGGCGCTATGACGGTTAAGCGGCGCGGCACGCCGGTCCTCGATCGTCGCCGCCTGGGCGTTTTGCTACATCCAAGCTCCCTGCCCGGGGACGGTCTCAAGGGCACCATGGGCGCGCACGCGCGACGCTTCGTGGATGTCTTGGTGGCGGCCGGGGTGAGCGTCTGGCAGGTCCTGCCGCTCGGTCCGCCCGGTGGCGGCTCACCCTACAATAGCCCCTCAGCGCATGCCGGTGATGTCGGACTTATAGACCTCGAAGATCTCGCTGAATGCGGTTGGATCGGGATGGCCGAGGCCCGCGCGGCCTTGGCCGATGCCGCCGCGCGCGAGGTGGCACTCAGCGCCGCCTATCACGGTTTTGCGGTGCATGCGTCGGCCGCCGACCAGGCCGAATTCCAGGAATTCCGTGTACGCCATGCGGCTTGGTTGCCGGATTACTGCGCCTACGAATGCATCAAGGCCCAGTGTGGCGGGGCGCCTTGGTGGCAGTGGCCGGCGGCCCTCAAGGATCGCGATCCGCAGGCACTGGCGGCCTATCCGGGGTCCGATTCCTGCGAGGCGGTGGCGTTCGCGCAGTTTGTATTTTTCCGGCAGTGGCACGCGCTGCGCGGCTATGCCGCAGCGCGCGGCCTGCGTCTTTTCGGGGACATGCCGATCTTTGTCGCCGAGGACAGCGCCGATGTCTGGGCACACCGCGATCTTTTCGTGCTGGATGCCGACGGACGCCCGGAGATCGTGACCGGCGTGCCGCCCGATTATTTCTCGGCGCACGGCCAGCGCTGGGGGAATCCGCATTACCGGTGGGCGCGCATGGCCGCCGACGGCTTTGCCTGGTGGCGCGAGCGGGTGCGCACCCAGCGGGAGCTGTTCGACTGGTTGCGGATAGACCATTTCCGCGGCTTCGTCGCGTCCTGGGCGGTCCCGGCTTCGGCACCTACCGCGGCCGGCGGGGAATGGATGGCGGTGCCCGGCGATGCCTTGCTCCAGGCCCTACAAGAGGCCTTTGGGGATCTCCCCTTGATTGCCGAGGATCTCGGTATCATCACAGACGATGTCCATGCCCTGCGCGACCGCTACGATCTGCCGGGCATGCGTGTCCTGCAATTTGGCTTCGACGGTGATCCCGGGAATCCGCATCTCCCGCACAATTACCAGGCCAACAGCGTGGCCTATACTGGCACCCACGATAATGACACCACGACCGGTTGGTATGCGGCGCTGACCGCGCGCGAACGGACCCTCGTGCATGATTATCTGCCGGATGCCAACGGCGACCCGGCGTGGGCGGTGATGCGCGCGGTCATCGCCTCGGTTGCCGGTCTCGCCGTGGTACCGTGGCAGGACGTGCTGAGTCTTGGCAGTAGCGCGCGCATGAATACCCCGGGGAAGTGCGGCGGAAATTGGGGATTCCGGTTCCATTGGGAGGATGTCGCGGAGGCCATCCCAGCGCGTCTCGCGCGTCTGGCATTTCTGTATGGGCGCACGAATCCGGGCCGCTAATGTTTTATAGAATTAATAATCAATAATATTGTGGTACTCAGCGACGATTGCGCCCCATGGATCAACCAGGGGACGGTGATCGCCTCGCGATCGACACCCTCCCTCTCCGGCATCAATGCTGGGGCCCCTTGCGCACAAACATCGCCCGTCGTAGCAGATCAACCCCCGTTGCAGCGAGCGGTCGAATAGGGGGTCGGGGCCTGCGCCGATGGGTACCTCAGGGTCGATGGCGATGCCCACCGAGGGGAAGGATGTCGGTCGCAGCGCCATGATCGTGGCGCATCGCACCCAGGCCGTACCTGTTACCCACCACCTACGGTGCCGGATTGATCGGCGTACGACGGGAACTGCTGAGGTCTACGGCCCTCTACACAGAGGTAGGCGTCGGCAAGGGGCGGGCGTGGCGTTGGGGCACGGGGGACTGCGTTGGCGGATGGGCGGGTCAGATCACTGGATGCCACGCGCGGACTCGCGGCCGTGTCGGTGGTCTTGTCGCACTATGTGCTGGTCCTGGCCGATGCCGGCCGACGCCGCTATGCGCACGCTTATCATACCCTGCAATGGCTGTCTTATACCCCGCTTGGACTGGCCTGGGCGGGCCGCGCGGCGGTGGTCTTTTTCTTTGTATTGAGCGGCTATGTGCTCTACATCATGTGGGAGCGTGGCGGTCTGAGCTATGGCGCCTATCTCAAAAAGCGCGTCGTGCGCCTTTATCTGCCCTACGCCGGGGCGGTGATTCTCGGCATCCTGGGCGCCGCCTTCCTGTATACCGGACCGTTGCCGGGGCTGGGCCCGTGGATCAACAAGTTCTGGTCCTGGTCGCCGAATGTAAGCTCACTCTGGGAGCACGCCGGTTTCGTGGATGCCTTCAATTCGGATCGCTACGACTTCACGATCTGGACGCTCGTGCAGGAGATGCGGGTCTCGCTCATCTTTCCGCTGATCGTCGTGTGGGTGAGGCGGTCGGCGTGGACCGTGGCCTGGCTGCCCTTTGCGGCCCTGGCCGTCGCGACTATCTTCGTGCGCGGCGCGGCATCGGCTGCGGGCGGGGCGTGGGCGGCGACGGTCATGGGCGGAGGGCTTACCGCCTATAGCGATACGGTCTATTATCTCGCGCCGTTTGCGTTGGGCGCCCTGCTCGCCTGTCACAGGGATGCGGTGAAGAGGCGTTATCTTACGCTATCATCGGGACGGCGACTCATCCTTGGGGTGCTGGCCTTCGCGCTCTATTTTTACGGATCGCGCACCCTGGCTGTGCTCGGCGATCACCGCATGTTGGTCCACGACTGGCCGACCATGATGGGGGCCGCCCTGGGACTCGTGGTGATCGCCTATGAACCCGCCGTCAAGGCGCTGCTCGACCACCGCGTCTTCCAGTATCTCGGGCGCATATCCTACAGTCTCTACCTCTTTCACCCGCTCGTGCTTCTCGCGGCGCTCCATTTGTTCTATGGACATATCGCTCTCGCGCCCTTGCTGGCGGGCACCTTCGTGGCCACGCTATTGACGGCCGATATGGCCTACCGCTGGCTGGAGCGACCGGCCGCGCGCATGGCGCGGGCCTTGGGAGAGGGGGTGACGGTGCGCCGGACCGGGGTCTCCGCCTCATCGGATTAGAGGCAGCCGGCATGGGTCGCGCGCACGCAACTGTTGCTGGGACGCGGCGCGGGCAAAAAGATAGGAAAGAAGGGCCGTGGCGCCCGTGGGGCGCCACGGCCTTGTGACTACTGGCGCAGCATGTGCAGCACGCGGGCCCGCAGTGTGGGGTCGGCGTCGACCTGCCGGACGAGGTTGTTGTATTGCGGCAGAGTGAGGTGCTGCCCCTTGATGGCGGCGATCATGGACTGCTGCGCGCGCACCTGGATCCCGCGGGCCGCGCCCGGCTGCCCCTTCATCGCCTGCAACTTTTTGGCGTAGGCGGCGCGGATCTGCGAGACATGACGAATGGCGGTCACGAAGTGTTTCAGGGTCGTGTGGCCGATGCGCGGCATGGCCGTGGCCCCCGGCGGCGGCATATGCGCGGTGGCGGCAGCGGGCGCCTGGGTGGCGGCAAACGCGCTTGCGGAGGCGAGTGTGATCGCGGTCGTCAGGGCGAGGCGCAGGGCGGTTCGGGATGACTCCATCGTGATGTCTTTCCTCGATTGATTGGCTCGCCCAGGGAGTGCAATGCCCGTGCCAGCCGCCCCGTCTGCCGCCGTCTGCGGGGTGAGGGGCGCGGTTGTGCGCCGGGACGCGGGTGCGCGGTGGTCGCCGAGCGCGACACTTTCGGTGCGCGCCTGTGTCGAAACGACACATGAGGCGGTAATACAGAGGCGTCATGCCACAGGTCGTGGGCGTGGTGCCAGGGGGGAGGAGGCATGCAAGGATCAAAGATCCTGATAGTGGATGAGAGTGATATCGCGCGTACGCAGCTAGAGCAGGGACTGTCGGACGCCGGCGCCGTGGTGCAGACGGCGGCGAGCGCCCATGATGCCTTGGCGCTCCTGCCGCGCTGGCCGGCGGATCTGGTGGTGAGCGGCCTGCCATGGGAGGTCGGCAGCATGGCCTTGTGTGCGGGGATACGCGCCGCGGCAAGGCCACCGGCGTTCATGATGCTGTCGCCGCGGCCCGCGGCGCCGGTTGCGGGCGATGGGCACGACGGGGGCCCGCGTCGTGCCGAGGGTGCCGCCCTGCCGGCGGCCGTTGTCCAGGCCCACGAGGCGCTGGGCTTGTCTGCGGCCGGCGCGCGTCGATCGTCGCCGCCCGTACCGGACGTCCTGCGGTTTCACGGAATGCTCGGATGTGGCACGGATATGCGGGCGCTGATCGAGCGCCTGGTACGCGCCGCGCGTGTCGATGTGCCGGTACTGCTGAGTGGGCCGAGCGGCACCGGCAAGGAGCTTGCGGCACGCGCGATCCATGGTGAGAGTGCGCGCCGCAAGGGCCCCTTCGTAGCCGTCAATTGCGGAGGGGTACCCGAGTCTTTGTGGGAGAGCGAATTTTTCGGTTATACCGCCGGGGCCTTCAGCGGCGCGAATCGCAGCCGCGAGGGGCTGTTTGCCGCAGCCCACGGTGGGACCTTGTTTCTAGACGAGATCGGGGAGATGCCCCTGGTTGCCCAGGCCAAGCTTCTGCGCGCCCTCGAGGGCGGGTGGATGCGGCCGGTGGGGGCGGTGCGCGAGCATCAGGTGGATGTGCGTATCGTCGCCGCCACCCACCGAAACCTGGCGCTGGCGGCCGCGCGCGGGCGTTTTCGCGATGACCTCTTGTATCGCCTTGATGTGCTGACTGTGAGCCTGCCGGGCCTCGCCGGTCGATGTGATGACATCACAGTCTTGGCGCGGCACTTCCTGCGCGCGTGCCATACGGAGATGGGTAGTGCCGTAGACGGTTTCGAGACCGAGGCCTTGCATGTGCTGCACGGCTATGCCTTCCCGGGCAATGTCCGCGAGCTTCGCAACATCGTCCAGTCGGCGGCGGCGTTTGCGCGTGGCCCGCGCATCGGTGTCTGGGATCTGCCCGAGCGCGTGTGTCGTCCCGATGGTCGGGCGCAGGGTCCGGTGGCGTGCGCCACGCCCCCCGACCAGGCCGGCACGAGCGATCTCGTGACCCTGGAGGAATGCAAGCGCGCCTACGTGCACGAGGTCCTGCGGCGGGTGCGTGGCAATAAGCGGGCGGCGGCGCGTATCCTCGGGATCGAGCGACGCACGCTCTATCGCTGGCTTACGCCATCGTGACCGGGATACACGCCTGCCCCATCCCCGGCGGTTCCAAACCGGGGATGCAGGTGGGCCGATCACGCCGGCGACTATAACCACACCATGCAGCCGAGCTCGAAACGATGGGCGAGCAGGGCGTGGTAGGGGTAGGCGCGGATACGAAGCGTCTGGAATCCCGATGTCCGGGGCTCGTGGTCGAGACGAAAGACGAGGCGCCCCTCGCCATCGACGCCGTCTGCCACGAACGGCGCCTGATCGCGGAGCAGCACCTCGCCTAGGTCGTCGCTGGACTCGAACAGGCATTCGACGATGAGGTCGTCCGGGCGCAGGCCGTTGCCGTGGACGAGTACCGTAAGGTGCAGGGATTCGCCAACCTTGACCGCTTCAGGGATGTCCTGGCCGCGCTCGAGACGCACCCCGCTCCAGGCGCTGCTCACCTGCCGCTTCCAGCGTGCCAGCGCGCGCCCTCCCGCGGCCTCGTCGGCCGCCAGCTGCCGCGCATGGCCGGCGGCCTTGCGATAATAGTCGCGCGCGTATTCGAGCACCATGCGTTCGGCATTGAAGACCGGCATGGCGCGCCGCATCGCCGCTTTGGACATGGCGATCCACGATCGGGAATAGCCGTGCTCGGCGGCATTGAAATAGAGAGGCACGACCTGCTGCTCCAGGATATCCAGCACCTCCGCGCTCTCCTCTCGGGTGCGCTGATCGTTGTCGATCGGACCCTTGTGCGGACAGATGCCCCAACCGTTGTCGCCGGCATAGCCTTCACCCCACCAGCCATCAAGGACGCTCAGATTCACGACGCCGTTGATGGCAGCCTTTTGTCCCGATGTGCCGCTCGCCTCCAGGGGATACTCCGGGGTGTTCAGCCAGACATCGACGCCGGTCACGAGCCTTCGCGCGAGCGCGAGATCGTAGCCCTCGATCAGGATAACCTTGCCCTCGAATTCCGGGCTGCGTGAGAACTCGTGGATCAGGCGGATCAGGTTTTGACCCGGGTGGTCATGAGGGTGGGCCTTGCCGGCAAAGAGCAGCAGCACCGGCCGATCTGGGTCGTTCAAAAGGCGCGCGAGCCGCTTGGGGTCCTCGAACAGCAGGCCGGCGCGTTTGTAGGTCGCAAAGCGCCGCGCAAAGCCTATGACAAGCGGTGTCTTGGCGTCGGGCTCCAGTTGCCGCGTAAGTCGCCGGATCACGCCCTCACCTGCCCCGTTCCGCCGATGTTGGCGGGTGACGCGCTTTTGTACAGCCTCCAGCATCGCGCCCTTCAGGGACTGGTGGACGCTCCAGTAGCTGTGGTCAGGAATGGTGTCGATGCGCGCCCAGTAGTCGGCCTCGGTGAGCTTGTTGCGCCACTCGCTGCCAAAGCGTACGTCGAACAAGCTGCTCCATTCGTGGGCAAGAAAGGTTGCCACATGCACGCCGTTGGTCACATACCCGACGGGGTTTTCCATCCATGGGATCTGCGGCCAGACGTAGGCCTCCATACGCGAGGCGACCCCGCCGTGGATGCGACTTACGCCATTGTGCAGACGCGATGCGCGCAGGGCGAAGGCGGTCATGTTGAATCCACCCTGACTTATAGGGCTCGATCCCAAAGACTTCAGTTCATCCAGGGTGATCCCAAGATCGGCGACATAGGGTTCGAGGTAGCGCCCGAACAGTTCCTGGTCGAAGATGTCATGGCCGGCAGGTACGGGTGTATGGGTGGTGAACACCGTGCCGGCCGCCACGACCTCCATGGCGCTGTCGAAATCCTGGCCTTGGGTCGTGAGTTCGCGGATACGCTCTATGATCTGGAAGGCGGGGTGGCCCTCGTTGATATGCCAGACGGTGGGCGCAAGACCCAACGCGCGCAGCGCGCGTACGCCGCCTATGCCCAGGACGATCTCCTGACGCAACCGGGTGTCGCGGTCGCCACCGTAGAGTTGGCAGGTGATGCCACGGTCGGCGCTAGTGTTTTCTGGGACATCGCTGTCGAGCAGATAGAGGCGGATGCGCCCGGCCGCCACGCGCCACACCTTAAGTGCCACAAGGCCCCCGGGAAGGGTGACCGACACCCGCAGCTCATGCCCCTCATGGTCGCACACCGGCGTCACCGGGAGATCAGCGAGCAAGGCCGGCGCGGTGCCGACGATCTGGTTACCCTGCGCGTCTATGGTCTGGGTGAAGTACCCCTGCCGGTACAGGAGACCCACGGCGACGAACGGGAGGCCCAGGTCGCTTGCCGCCTTGCAGTGGTCGCCGGCCAGTATGCCAAGGCCGCCGGAGTAGATCTGCAGGCTCTCGTGGAGACCGAATTCGGCGCAAAAGTAGGCGACAAGATCGGTCCGCGGGTCGATGTCCGTCCGTTTGGAGGACAGGCGCACGGCGTGGTAGGTGTCGTATATGGACAGGGCGCGCTGATACTCCTCCAGAAACAGCGGATCCGCCGCGGCCTCGTCGAGCCGCGATTGCGCGACACGGCGCAGCATGAGTTTGGGGTTGCGCCCGCACTGCTCCCAGAGTCTCGGGTCGAGGCGCACGAACAGCGCGCGGATGGATCGGTTCCAGCTGTAGAGAAGGTCAGCTGCGAGCTCTGTGAGGCGCGCCAATCTTTGCGGAATGAGCGGCTGGACTTCCAGGGGATAACGGGTACCGGGCACGTGATGACCTTTTGTGTGATCGTTGGGGTAGGTGACCTGATTCGTTCAGACTGGCCTGCAGGTATTATGCCACCTTTCTATTACACACATCTTTCTGTCAACAAAGCATGAGGCATCGATGAATATCGATAGGTAATCGAATGGCCTGTCTTATGCGTTGCAGAGATGCCGGCGAAAGTCCCGCACGAGCGGATAGATCCAGATACTTTTGACGGGCTTTGCGTGGCGATGCAAGACGTCGAGCTTACCGCGCCCTTGAGTATCCCCAAGGTTTTGCCAGTTGGCCGCCTTGTAGCAGGTACCGGTAAAGCGCGGCTTCTCGACGAAGGTTTCGAGCAGAACCGGGCGATAGCTGTAGCGGGCGTGCCAGTCGTCGGGGAGTCGGCGGCTGACCAAGGCCAGGATCCGTGAGGCCAAGTTTGGGCAATGGATCCACGGCAGAATAAGGAAACGGGCATTGTTGACGATCAGGTGCAGATTGCGTTGCCGCTGATCGACCGTCCAGCCGATGGCCTGATCGCGGGGCTTGACCTTCCAGGCGCTGGCCCCGAAGCCCAGGGCCGCGACGATCTGGCCTTGGGCGCGTACGAAGTAGCGCAGTTGCGCCCCGGGCATGAGGGTATGCCCGAGGTAGTGGTGGCGTTCGATATAGGCGTTCCACAGCCGCGATTCGGCTCTGCCGAGGACCGGATCAATGGTGAGCGTAGCGAGATCGATGGCCGGGATGACGGCGGGTTCGCAAACCGCCTGTTCGATGTCCGGATAGGACCGGTAGGTGACGGGCTTGGGGTTGCGCGGCGGGGGCAGTGTGATCAGCCCATCGGCGTGCATGCGGTTGAGGGCCACGCGACAGCTCATATCCTTCAGAGCGCCATTTTCCCGGCGCCATCCGAGCCTCTCACAGACTTCCCGGGATAAACGAGCACGGTTCATCTGGGGGGTCGTGAGCCACTCGCGGATCAGCGCGATCTCGGCTGGTGTAAACTCTCGTCCGCAGTAGCGCATCGTTCAGCTCGAGTCGCGCGGGCTGAGGACATGTTTATGGGCACGCAGTGTCTCGACCGTCTCGTAAAGACTCGTCCAGCCGCGCCAGAGCACGGTGACGCCGGGTTCGCCATCCCCCTTGCGGCCCAAGTGGCCGCCGAGCCGGCCCAGCATGCGCACCATGTCGCGCAGCGTCGGGGCAGGACCTGCGGGGGCAATGCCCGCGTGACGCGGATATGCAGCGCTTCGACCTCCTCCTCGGAGAACACCTCGGTGGCCGGCCGATCCGGGTGCGCGCGGGCCAGGTAGGTCACATGCATCAGGCGCACGCCGATGATGCTGAAAAGCGTCAGATAGCGCTTGAGGCGCAAGGCCTCCTCGAGCAGGCAGTCCTCGACCTTGCAGCCGGATTTGAGCACCTTATGCCAGATCTCGATGCCCCAGCGCCGCCCATACCACCGCACCTTCTCGGTGGCGGACGCGAAGTCTTTGACGATGAGATTTGTGAGCAACACCCAGCTGATCGGCTCCACCCCGGCCGGCGGGGACGACTCGGTCGCCCCGATCAGGGTGACGGTCACAGGCTCGCTGGAGCCGGACGTCTGGGCCGCCCCACGGCGCGGTGGGGGCTGGATCGTGACCTCGGCTGTGCGCACCTCGATCGCCGCCGTGCGCGCCTTACGACTGCCGTTGCCAGGAACCTCAATCGTCATGCTCCCCCATGCCGGGGCATCGCTCAACGCCTCGAGCATCCGCGTGCAGCCCGCGCTGTCTTCGGGCACGAGCTTGCGGTCGGTGCGCGCGCGGATGAGATAGTGCGCCTGCAGGTCCTGGGCGCGTGTCAAGAACTCGAAGAAGTCCGATTCGCGGTCGGCCACGGTGACGACCGGCACGCCCGCGGGCGCCCGCTCGACCGTCTCTTTGAGCGCAATAAGCCATTTCGCGCTCTCTTTTTCCTCGATCGCCGTGACCTGCAGGCGCTCGATCTTCTCCTGATAGTCTTCCTCCGGGATCTCCCCGCGCGCCCAGATGCTTTGGCTCACGATCCCGAGCGGCACGCCCGAGGTGGTGAAGGCCAGTGCGTTATGCATGATGAGGCCCCGGTCATGCGCGGCGTTGCTCTTGCCAATCGGTCCGAGGCCCCGAGTCCTGACGTGCCGGCCGTAGGAGAAGAAGACCGTGTCCTGCATCACCAGCACCGCACCCCCGCAGCCGGCCATGCGCGCGGCCGTCGCTTCCCAATGGGGTTTGAGGATCCCCGCCGCGCTCGCCTTGGCATTATTGAACAGCCGATACGCCGCTTGCGTACTGGCCCAATTGCCGCACGCTTCATTGATCGGCGAGCCGGGAGATTGGGCGAGATATTCCGCAGTTTTCACCAAGCGACGATCCAGGCGTTTATCGGAGAGGTCGGCGCGGGCAAACTCTTGTCTCACCCACTCGACCGACTCTGTGCCGGCCTCCATGATCGCCCGCACATCCGGATCCCCACAACGCCTCGACTTTTGCACGCCGTCCGCCTGTCCTTGTCGCACGCCGCGACAACCGCCACCTTACGCAATCTCGGCGCGTGTGTCCAGCACTTTCGTTAGGCGCGTCAAACAATCAGAGAAAATCGCCAAAGATGTGTGCAATAGAAAGATTATGCCACAGGTGGCGCATGGCCCTTAACCGTGTAACGCGACAAGAAGCTTAGCGCTTGCGCGGACACGAAATATCGCACTCGTATCATACAACTGTCGCCGATGGCAGGCGCCTTTGGCGGACCCGGCTTGGTGCATAAATACCGATCACCGCGTCTGTGCGCGTCTTGTGCCTGACGGCGACCGCATCTCGGACCGACCCGCCCTGGTGCTCATGACCATCCTATGGGCATCGAAAAGATGATGCTTACCGGCCCTGAGGGGGATGGGCTGCGGACGTTTCGCTACTTGTCATGGACGGGCATGGCCCGTAACATGACCGGAGAAATGGTGCAGATTGTGCGTTCCGGGCGCGCGGACTTCGGCAAGGGAGGGCAGTGCATGCCAGGCGGCAGGGCGGCGAGCGGCAGTACGGACGCATGGTTTAGTCCGGAGGATATCTATCTCTTCCGCGAGGGGCGGCATGTGCGGCTCTACGAGAAGCTCGGCGCGCACCCGGTACGAGTCGCGGCCGATACCGGTGTGCATTTCGCGGTATGGGCGCCCAATGCGCAATCGGTGTCAGTAATCGGCGATTTTAACGGGTGGCGAAAGGATGCCCATCCGCTCAAGGTCCGCGACGATGGATCGGGTCTGTGGGCGGGGTTCATCGCCGGGATCAGTCCCGGGGCGCTCTATAAATATCACATCGTCGCGCGTGACAGCGGCTATGAAGTGGAGAAGGCCGACCCGTTCGCATTTCGTGGTGAGCTGCCGCCGCGTACGGCGTCGGTGGTATGCGATGGCAGTTATGCCTGGCAGGATGCGGCGTGGATGGCAAGACGCGGCGAGCGCATGGCGCTGACCGCGCCGGTGAGCATCTACGAGATGCATGCCGGATCCTGGCGGCGCGTGCCCGAGCAGGGCGGGCGCTGGCTCAGTTACCGCGAACTGGCTTCGATATTGCCGTCCTATGTCGCGGACATGGGCTTTACCCATGTCGAATTCATGCCGCTTACCGAACATCCTTTCTATGGTTCATGGGGCTATCAGACTACGGGGTATTTCGCGCCCACCGCGCGTTTTGGCGCGCCCGAGGACCTCATGTACCTCATAGATGCCCTGCATTGCCAGGGTATCGGCGTGATCCTCGACTGGGTGCCGTCGCACTTTCCGACGGATCTTCACGGCCTCGGGTTTTTCGACGGCACGCATCTTTTCGAGCATGCCGACCCGCGGCGCGGCTATCATCCGGAATGGCACTCGAGCCTATTCAACTATGGCCGCCACGAGGTGCGCTCGATATTGGTCTCGAGTGCGCTTTACTGGCTCGACAGGTTTCACATAGACGGTCTGCGCGTCGATGGCGTGGCCTCCATGCTGTATCGCGATTATGCGCGCGCGCCGGGGGAGTGGATCCCGAATGCCCACGGTGGCCGGGAGAACGAGGAGGCGATCCAGTTTTTGCAGGAGCTGAACGAGGCTGTGTACCGGCATTATCCCGACACGCAGACCATAGCCGAGGAGTCTACCGCCTGGCCCCAGGTGTCACGGCCGGTCTATGCCGGGGGCTCGGGTTTGGCTATAAATGGAATATGGGCTGGATGCACGACACGCTCGATTACATGGAAAAGGACCCCGTCTACCGCAAGCACCACCAGGGGCAGCTTACGTTCAGCCTGTGGTACGCCTTTCAGGAAAACTTCGTGCTGCCGCTTTCCCATGACGAGGTGGTCTATGGCAAACGCTCGCTGATTGCCAAGATGCCGGGCGATGACTGGCAGCGATTCGCCAATCTGCGCGTACTGTTTGCCTACATGTTCTGTCACCCCGGCAAAAAGCTGCTGTTCATGGGGGCGGAGTTCGCCCAGTGGCGGGAGTGGGCCCACGAAGACAGCCTCGACTGGCATCTTCTCGATTATGAGCCGCACCGCGGCATCCAGCGTCTGGTACGTGATCTGAACACCCTGTACCGCGGGGAGCCGGCGTTGCACCGGGCCGACACCGAGCCCGCAGGCTTCCGGTGGCTGGACACCGGGGACTGGGAGCAGAGCGTCATCAGTTTCTACCGCTTCGCCGAGCCCGCCGCCGAGCCGTTGCTGGTAGTCGCCAATTTTACGCCCCTGCCGCGCCACAACTACCGCCTGGGGGTGATGTGGCCAGGGCTCTGGCAGGAGATCCTGAACACCGATGCCACGATCTACGGCGGCAGTGGGCAGGGCAACCTCGGGGGGCTTGCCACCGCCCCGGTAGCCGCGCACGGCGCGTTGCAGTCCCTGAATCTCGTGTTGCCGCCCCTTGCGGTACTCGTGTTCAAGGCCCCACCACGGCCGGGGTCGGGTAACTAGGCCGTGGCGCGGCGTCTGGGCAAGGGGCCGCCCCTGCCAGCCGATGGCCGGTATCGGGTGGTGATCGAGGCGGTGAGCCCGGTGGTCGACTGCGGGCGCTTCCCCATAAAGCGGGTGATCGGCGACACCGTAATCGTGGAGGCCGATGTGTTTGCCGATGGTCACGACGCCGTGGCCTGTGTGTTGTGCGTACGCAAACCAGGCGGCCGCACGGTGGGCACGACGCGCATGACAGCGCTTGGCAATGATCGCTATCAGGGACGCTTTGTGGTCGCCGAGCTCGGTGTCTATCACTATACGGTACGCGCCCATATCGACCGCTTCGGATCGCTTACCCAGGAACTCGCGCGGCGGCCGGCAGACGACCCGGATCTGGTCCTGGTGTTTCAGCAGGCTGCACTCCTGATTGCGGCCGCCGCGGAGCGTGCGCCGGCGCGTGAAGCACGTCCGTTGCGCGTCGTACAGGCGCTGCTCGAGGGTCAGGCGTCTTCCGCCGACAAGCGCGCGGCGCTGTTAGACGAGGTCCTGGTCGAGCGGGTCTACCGGTTTTCGCAACCCGCGCATGAGACGGCGTGGGGACAGGAACTGGCGGTGCGTGTGGACCCCGAGAGCGCGCGCGCTGCGGCCTGGTATGAATTCTTTCCGCGTTCGCGGTGGGGGTCCGCCGGCGGACGATTGCGCGATGCCGGTCCGATCCTGGCGCATGTGGCGGCCATGGGTTTCGATGTCGTGTACTTGCCACCGATATCACCGATCGGGACGGAGCGCCGCAAGGGTCCGAATAATACCGCAAGCTGCGGTCCCGCGGATGTCGGCAGTCCGTGGGCGATCGGCAGCGCTGAGGGTGGCCACAAGAGCGTGGCCCCCACCCTGGGTACGCTCGCGGATTTCCGGGCATTCTGTGCGCAGGCCGAACGGCTCGGGCTCGCCGTCGCGCTCGACATCGCCTTTCAGTGTGCCCCTGACCACCCGTATGTGACCGAGCACCCGCAGTGGTTCCGTCACCGCCCGGACGGTAGCATCCAGTACGCCGAGAACCCCCCCAAGAAATACCAGGACATCTACCCACTGGACTTCGAGACCGAGGACTGGCAAGCCCTTTGGCAGGAATTGAAAGGCATCGTCTTGTTCTGGATCGACGCCGGAGTGCGCATCTTCCGGGTCGACAACCCCCATACTAAGGCCTTTGCCTTCTGGGAATGGCTCATAGGCGCGGTGCGCGCCGAGTACCCCGATGTCCTGTTTCTGGCCGAGGCCTTCACGCGCCCCAAGGTGATGCACAGACTCGCCAAGCTCGGGTTCACGCATTCGTATACCTATTTCACGTGGCGCAACAGCAAGCACGAACTGATCGCATACTTCACCGAGCTCATGCATGGACCTGGCCGTGAGTATTTCCGGCCCCATGTCTGGCCGAACACCCCTGACATCCTGCCGCCCTACCTGCAACACGCGCCGCGCGCGGCGTTCATCGCCCGCCTGGTGCTGGCCGCGACCCTGAGCGCCAATTATGGCATCTATGGGCCGGCCTTCGAGCTCATGGAATCGGTACCGCGCGAGCCGGGCAGCGAGGAGTACCGGGACTCCGAGAAGTACGAGCAGCGTGACTGGGATGTCGCCCGGCCCGACAGCCTGCAGGCGATCATCACGCGCATCAACACTATACGCCACGCACATCCGGCGCTCATGGCCGATTGCCATCTCGTGTTCCATGCCATCGATAACGACAACCTGATTGCCTACAGCAAGACCTCCGGAGACGGCGCTTCGGTCATTCTCGTGGTGGTGAATCTCGACCCCTATCACCGTCAGTCCGGATGGCTCGAGTGGCCGGCACAAATCGCCGGCGCTTGCAACGACCGCGCAGTGCAGATGCATGATCTCCTGTCGGATGCGCGCTATCTGTGGAGCGGTGGTCGCCATTACGTGGAACTCGCGCCCGAGCAGATGCCGGCGCACATATTCCGCCCGCGCAGCTATGTCGGCACCGAGCACGACTTCGATTACTACTCTTAGGTAATCCATGCACAAAAAAACAAGAAGCGAGGAATCGCGGATTTCGAATGATCCGCTCTGGTACAAAGACGCAGTCATCTATGAATTGCATGTACGTGCCTTCTTCGACGGCAATGGCGATGGTATCGGTGATTTCGCGGGGCTCACCGAGAAGCTCGATTATCTACAGGACCTGGGCGTCGATACCTTGTGGGTCCTGCCTTTCTATCCGTCCCCCATGCACGACGACGGGTATGACATCGCCGATTACCGCAATGTCCACCCCGACTATGGGACGCGTCGCGATTTCCTGCAGTTCGTGCGTGCCGCCCATGAACGGGGGTTGCGCGTCATCACCGAGCTTGTCATAAACCATACCTCCGACCAGCACCCCTGGTTTCAGGCGGCGCGCCAGGCCCCTGCGGGTTCACCCAAGCGCAACTTCTATGTGTGGAGCGACACCGCCAAGAAGTTCGAGGATACGCGCATCATATTCACAGACAGCGAGAAGTCGAACTGGGCATGGGATGATGTCGCCCAGGCCTACTACTGGCATCGCTTCTTTTTCCATCAGCCGGACCTGAACCACAACAATCCCCATGTCGTGAAGGCGGTGGTGCGGGTCATGGAGTTTTGGCTCGGCCTGGGCGTCGACGGCCTGCGGCTCGACGCCATCCCCTATCTGTGCGTGCGCGAAGGGACGAGCAACGAGAACCTGCCGGAGACCCACGCAGTGGTGCGCTACATGCGCTCGGTGATCGACCAGCGCTACGAGAATCGTATGTTACTTGCCGAGGCCAATCAGTGGCCGGAGGATGTGCGCGACTACTTCGGCGCGGGGGATGAGTGCCATATGGCCTATCACTTTCCGCTCATGCCGCGAATGTATATGGCCATCGCCCAGGAGGACCGGCATCCGATCGTCGAGATCATGAAGCAGACGCCGGACATCCCCGAGACCTGCCAATGGGCGATCTTTCTGCGCAACCACGACGAACTCACCCTGGAGATGGTCACGAACAATGAGCGTGACTATATGTACCAGATGTACGCTGCCGACCGGAAGGCGCGCCTCAATCTTGGGATACGCCGCCGGCTCGCGCCGCTCATGGACAATGATTTTGACAAGATCCGGCTCATGAATAGCCTGCTTTTGTCGATGCCAGGATCGCCGATCATCTACTACGGCGACGAGATTGGCATGGGTGACAATATTTACTTAGGCGACCGCAACGGTGTTCGTACACCCATGCAGTGGAGCCCGGACCGCAACGCCGGCTTCTCGCGCGCTGACCCGCAACGCCTGTTTTTGCCGCCGATCATGGACCCCATTTATGGTTATGGCGCGGTGAATGTCGAGGCGCAGGCGCGCGACCCCTCGTCTTTGTTGAATTGGACGCGGCGCATGCTCGCGATCCGCAAGAGCACGAAGGTGTTCGGGCGGGGCGCGCTTGAGTTCCTGGAGCCCGGCAACCGCAAGATCCTCGCCTATGTGCGCACCTATGGCGATGAGACGATCCTGTGTGTCGCCAATCTGTCGCACTCCGCGCAGCCCGTGGAGCTCGATCTGTCGGCCTACAAGGGGCGCGTGCCGATCGAGCTCATGGGTCGGACGCCGTTTCCGCCGATCGGTGACCTGCCCTATCTTTTGACCCTCCACGGCCATGGCTTCTATTGGTTCCGGCTCGCCGCCGGAGGGGAAGTTCCGGCCTGGCACGAGGAGCGCCTACCCCCGAGGAACTGCCGCTGCTCGTGCTGTTCGACGGATGGCGCAGCCTGTTTCGCGAGCGCGTGGTGCCGTGGCGTATGGCCATGGCCGACCGCGTCCGTGAGCAGTGGGAACGCGATGCCTTGCCACGCTTTGTGATGGCGCAGCGTTGGTATGCCGAGAAGGGCGTGGTCCCAAAGCGGGTCGCCATGACCGAGACCGCCGAATGGGCGGGGCCCGACGGCCAGTTTTTCTTCATGATCGCAGACGTGGTGGAATCGAGTGAGGGGGCGTCCGCGGGTCGCTATTTCGTGCCGGTATCGCTGCTGTGGGAGAGCGATAGCGAGGCGCGCATGCGCACGGTTTTGCCGCTTGCCATGGCGCGCGTACGCCAACAGGCGACGCTTGGCATCTTGGGCGATGCCTTTGCCGACGACGCTTTTTGCCGCGGACTTGTCGCTGTGATGCGCGAGGGACTGGCCTTTGCGGGTGAGGGCGGCGTCGTGCAGGGCGTGGCGGCGGGTACGCTTGAGCAGCCGGTGGCCGCAGACGAGGCGGTCCGCCATCCCAATACGCACAGCAGCAACACGGCGGTGGCGATCGGCGAGCGGTTGTTCTTGAAGGGCTATCGGCGATTGCAGGAGGGTATCAACCCGGAGGTCGAGATGGGCCGGTTTTTATGCGACGTGGCAGGCTTTCGCCATACCGTGCCGGTGCTCGGGACCCTCGAGTATAGGCCGGCTGCAGGTGGTGTCATCACGCTTGCGCTGCTCCAGGCCTATGTCGAGAACCAGGGGGATGGTTGGGACTATACCCTGAACTATCTCGACAACCATCTCGAACTGTGCCTGCATGGCGCGGCCCCGGCGGGAGGCAGTGAGGAGGTGCATGGCGGCTATCTCGCGCTCGTGCGCACGCTCGCTTTGCGCACCGCGCAGATGCATCAGGCCCTGGCCACGCCTTACGGCGATCCGGCCTTCGATCCCGAACCGCTCACCCCAGACGATGGTGCGCGCTGGGTCGCGGGGGTGCGCGCCGAGATGGAGGAGACCTTCGATATGCTCTCCGCGCGGCTTGCCGCCCTCCCGCCCGAGGTCCAGGATGACGCCAAGGCCGTGCTCGCCGGTCGCGAGACGTTTCTTGCACGCGCCGCACTGGCTGCCCCGACCGTGGGACAAAAGATCCGCTACCATGGGGATTACCACCTAGGGCAGGTCCTGCTCCAGCAAAACGATTTCGCGATCACCGATTTCGAGGGCGAGCCCGGGCGGCCGCTTCACGAGCGCCGACGCAAGCATACACCGCTACGCGATGTCGCGGGCATGCTACGGTCGTTCAGCTATGCCCTCTATACGGCGCTTGATCGTGTCGCCGCCGGGCAATCCGAGCATAGGGCGACGTTACTGCCTCACGCCCGCATCTGGGAGCAGGCCACGGTCGCGGCGTTCATCGCCTCCTATGCCGCGGCTATGGAGGCCACCAGCCTCTGGGGCGGCTTTGACGAGGCTGCGGATTGGTTGCGGCTCTTCATCCTCGAGAAGGCCTTTTATGAACTGCGTTACGAGATGAATAACCGCCCCCAGGCACTTGCGATTCCCCTGCAGGGCCTTTTGCAGGAGCTTGACCGTGAGGCCGTGGCGCAGGGTTCGTCGGGCGCGTAGATTCACAAAAACGCCTGAGGTCGGCGCCCCTGGGGGGCTGTCCGGGACGGGGCGTTGGGCGATTCATACGGAGAAGGAGGCTGACATCATGACTATCCTACACGCGGCGCTCGCGCCCCTGCCAGCGATCGTCTGGCAGTGGCAGCGGTGGTTGCCGCCTATTCTTATTGCGCTCGGTATTCTTGGCGGCGGGTGGTTGGCGGCCCGCTTTCTGCGGTTCGTGGCCACGAAGACGCTGCGCGCCATGAATTTTCATATTGTGACGGAGCGCGCCGGACTCGACGGATTGTTAGCGGCAGGCGGTGCCGGGACCGACACCACCGGTCTCATGGGGATGCTGGTGGCGGCGCTCGCGATCCTGATCGCCATGGTATGGGCCCTCGATATCGCCGGCCTGTCGGCGGGCGCGGCCGTGACCACGCGCATCGCGCTCTATATCCCGCGCCTTATGGTCGCGCTCCTGATGCTCACGGCCGGTTTGTACTTCGCGCGTTTCGTGGCGCAATCGGTGACGTTGTACGGAAATGAACTGGGGCTTGCCGATGCCCCGCTCCTTGGGCGCCTGATGCGCTCGATCGTGATCGCATTTGTGATACTCATGGTATTGGGCGAGTTACACATAGGCCAGAGGCTCATACGTGACTCGTTTCTCATCCTGCTTGGTGGAGTGACGCTCGCGGCAGCCCTCGCCTTTGGCCTTGGGGGCCGACGTTGGGCGGCGCATGTACTGGAACGCGATTGGCCGCGCGAGCGTCCACAGGGTATCGGCGAAGGGCTGGATCGGCGGTGAGGATGAGGCAATGAGCGAAGAGCGTCGGACCACCGGACCACGGGCTGCAGGCCGCCATGCGGTCTGGCCTGGACGGCCCTATCCTTTGGGTACCACCTGGGACGGCGAAGGCGTCAACTTCGCACTCTTTTCCGAACATGCCGAAGGGGTGGAACTGTGTTTGTTCACCGAGGACGGACGTCACGAGACTGCGCGCATCCCGGTGCGCTGGCAGACCGATCAGGTGTGGCACTGCTACCTCCGGCCGGAGGCGCGGCCGGGCTGGCTCTATGGCTATCGGGTCTATGGGCCCTACGACCCGCGCCATGGCCATCGCTTCAATGGCCATAAGCTGCTCCTAGACCCATATGCCAAGGCCATTGCCGGCGAGTTGCGCTGGAGCAATGCGCATTTTGCCTACCGTGTCGGCCACAAGCTCGAGGACCTGTCGTTCGATCGCGCCAACAACGCGCCATTCATGCCCAAGGCGCGGGTCGTGGAATCGGCATTCAGCTGGGGCGACGACCGGCTTTTGCGCACGCCCTGGCATGACACCATCATCTATGAGCTGCACGTGAAGGGCTTCACTTGGCTGCACCCGCTCATACCCCAGGACTTGCGCGGTACCTATGCCGGCCTCGGATCGGCGCGCGTCATCGAATACCTGAAGTCGCTTGGCATCACCGCCGTCGAGCTCATGCCGGTGCACGCCTTCATAGACGATCGTCATCTGGTCGAGCGCGGGCTGCGCAACTACTGGGGCTACAATTCGATCGGGTTCTTTGCACCCGATGCGCGTTATTCGGCGAGCGGCCAGATATCCGAGTTCAAGACGATGGTGAAGGCGTTTCATTCAAACGGGATAGAGGTCATTCTCGATGTCGTATACAACCATACGGCCGAGGGCAACCACATGGGCCCGACGCTGTCGTTCAGGGGCATAGACAACCTCTCCTATTACCGCCTGTCGTCCGAGGACGCACGTTATTACATGGACTTCACGGGCTGTGGCAACACGCTGAACATGCTCCATCCGCGTGTCTTGCAGCTCATCATGGACTCACTGCGTTATTGGGTCCTGGAGATGCATGTCGATGGTTTTCGCTTCGATCTCGCCTCGACCTTGGCGCGCGAGCTGCACGACGTGAACCGGTTGTCGGCGTTTTTCGATATCATCCACCAGGATCCGGTGCTCTCGCAGGTCAAGCTCATTGCAGAGCCTTGGGACCTCGGCGAAGGCGGTTACCAGGTCGGCAACTTTCCGGTGGGCTGGACTGAGTGGAACGGCAAGTACCGCGACGTGGTGCGCGCCTACTGGAAGGGGGAGGGTGGGGTCATCGGCGAGCTCGCCTACAGGCTGACGGGTTCAAGTGATCTCTATGGGCATGGCGGCCGCAATCCCTATGCCTCGATCAATTTTGTGACCGCGCACGACGGCTTCACCCTCGAGGATCTGGTGAGCTACAACGACAAGCACAACGAGGCCAATGGCGAGGACAACCGCGACGGTACCGACACCAACCTGTCATGGAATTGTGGGGCCGAAGGACCTACGGACGACCCTGCCATACGCGCCCTGCGCGCGCGCCAGAAGCGCAACATGATTGCAACCCTGCTGCTGTCGCAGGGGGTCCCGATGATCCTTGCCGGCGATGAGATCGGGCGCACGCAACGCGGCAACAACAACGCCTATTGCCATGACGACCCGATCAATTGGGTGAACTGGGAGCTGACACCGGAGGACCACGATTTCTTGCGGTTCGTCCAGCATGTGATCCGCATCAAGCAAAACCATAAGGTATTCCGCCGACGTTCGTTTTTTCAGGGCCGGCGTATCCACGGCAGCGATATCAAGGACATCACTTGGTTGAAGCCTGACGCGACCGAGATGAACGATGAGGAGTGGCGCCAGAGCTTTGCCCGCTGTCTCGGGTTGTTCCTGGCCGGCGAGGGGCTGGAGGAGTTCGACGACCGGGGGCGCATGATAGGGGATGTCGATTTCCTGTGGTTATTGAACGCGCATCACGAGGAGATCCCGTTTGCGCTGCCCCCCTATAGGACCCAGGGGTGGCAGGTGGATATCGATACCAGCTATAGCGTCCCGGCGCGCGCCACGGGGGCGGTGATCACAAGCGGTGTTTATCCCCTGCAAGGGCGCTCGCTTGTGCTGTTGCGCGAAGCGACCCCGGATCGGCGCATGGGGCTTGGGCACTGAGTGGCAATGGCAGCATTCGTTCGGGAGGCGTCATGACGGTTCACGAGGACACGCGTACTCCGGGGGTGGCGAGGCGTCACGAACCCCTGGGCTTCGGGGCCGAGTGCGTCGAGGACGGGGTACGGTTCCGGTTGTGGGCCCCGGCGGCGCGCCAGGTCGACGTGGTGCTGGAGGATGAGGGGGTGGTGGTCCCCATGGACGCCTTGGAGGGCGGCTGGTTTCAGGTCACGAGCGGACAGGCGCGCCCGGGAAGCCTGTATCGTTACCGCATCGATGGCGGCCTGCACGTCCCGGACCCGGCATCGCGCTTTCAGCCGCGAGATGTGCATGGTCCAAGCGAGGTGGTGGATGCGCACGCCTTTGCGTGGAGTGATGGGGGGTGGCGTGGGCGTCCGTGGGGCGAGGTAGTGGTCTACGAGCTTCATGTCGGCACCTTTAGTCCCGAAGGAACCTTCGCAGGTGCCATGGCGCTCCTGCCGCGACTGGCCACGCTTGGGGTGACGGCCATAGAGCTCATGCCGCTCGCCGATTTCCCGGGGCGCGCCAACTGGGGCTATGACGGTGTGTTGCCGTTTGCCCCCGACAGCCGTTATGGTCGCCCCGAGGACCTGAAGGCCCTGATCGCCGCCGCCCACGGTCTTGGGCTCATGGTGTTCGTCGATGTCGTTTATAACCACTTCGGCCCGGATGGAAACTATCTCGGCGTCTATGCCCCCGAGTTTTTTACCTCGCGTCATCGTACACCGTGGGGCGATGCCATAAACTTCGATGGACCGGGCAGCGTTACGGTACGTGCCTACTTTACCGCCAACGCGCGCTACTGGCTTCACGAGTACCATTGCGACGGTCTGCGTTTCGATGCCGTGCATGCCATTGTCGACGATTCGCCGCAATCGATATTAACCGCCATCGCCGAGGCCGTGGCACCGCTGCGGGCTTGCGGGCGCCACATCCATCTGGTTTTGGAGAACGAGAACAACGAGGCGGGCCATCTCAATGGTAGCGACGGGCCCCAGGGATTCACTGCGCAATGGAACGACGATATCCACCACGTCCTGCATGTACTTTTGACAGGCGAGCGCGATGGCTATTATGCGGATTACATGGATGACCCGGCGGGCCGGCTCGGTCGCTGCCTGACCGAGGGCTTTGCCTACCAGGGTGAGTGGTCGGCGGTCCGCGAAGGGGTGCGCGGCGAATCGACGCGCGGACTGTCGCCGACAGCGTTCGTGGGATTTCTGCAAAATCATGACCAGATCGGAAACCGCGCCTTCGGGGAGCGCATAACGGCGCTCGCATCGCCTGCGGCGGTGCGCGCGGCGACTGCTGTGCTCCTGCTCGCGCCCTCGCCACCCTTGCTGTTCATGGGTCAGGAGTTTGCCTGCAGCCGGCCGTTTCTGTTTTTTTGTGATTTCGGGCCTGAGCTCGCTTCCGCCGTGACCGAAGGGCGGCGCCGGGAATTCGCGCGCTTCCCTGAGTTTGCCGACGAGTCGCGTCGCGCCCACATCCCGGATCCCAACGATCCCGCAACATTGATAAAGAGCCGGCTCGACTGGACAGAGGCAGAGCGCTCGCCGGGCCGGGACTGGCTCACGTTCCATCGTGAGCTGCTCGCAACCCGTGCGCGCCATATCGGCGCACGGCTGGCGGCAGGCGAGGTGCGTACCTTGGGCTTTAATCGCTTCGGCGCGCGTGGCCTGACCGTGGGCTGGCTTTTTGCCGACGGCGCGCAATTGCATCTCGCCGCGAATCTGGGGGACGCGGATGCAGTCGTTGCGGATCGCATGAGTCCCGCGCCCATGACCCTCTATGAGACGTGCGCGCCGGCCGGGGGCGGCTCGGTCCCTGGGAGGTCCGCTGGGGCCTATGGCCGGGTGCGGCCGACACGACGGCAGGCGGTCCGTGAGCCGGCATCCGAGCACATCGCGCGCGGCATTGTCGGCCCTCGGGCGGGCGCATCATGGGTACCCCGTGCGCGCCACCTACCGCTGGCAGTTTCACAAAGGCTTTGGTTTTCGCGATGCCATACGACTTGTCCCGTATCTGGCCGAACTCGGTATCAGCCATTGTTACGCCTCACCGTACCTCAAGGCCCACGCCGGCAGCAATCATGGCTACGATATCGTCGACCATACACGCATCAATCCCGAGGTCGGCACCGAGACCGAGCGGCAGGCCTTCGTGCGGACACTCAATGCCCACGGGCTCTACCAGATCCTCGATGTCGTCCCAAACCATATGCGCGTCGACGATCCAGAAAACCGCTTGTGGTGGGACGTACTGGCGCTCGGGAGGCGGTCCCGGTTCGCGCATTATTTCGATATCGATTGGGTGACGCCCGAGCGGCCCTACGAGGATAAGATCGTCATTCCGATCCTCGGCGGACCTTATGGCGAGGTGCTGGAGGCCGGCGCCATTGTGCTCGATTTCGAGGCCGGTCACGGCGGGTTCGTGGTGCGGTATTACGATCACCTACTGCCGCTTAGCCCCGCGTCCTATCCGCAGCTTCTGGCGGAGGTTGCGCAATGTGTCGAAGGTTTGGGCCCCGGCGATGAGGCCATCGGGCAGGAGATATCAGATCTCATCGCGCTTTTCGAGCGCGCCTCGAGTCAGATCGCAGACGGCGCGGTAGCCGCCGAGTTGGTCGGCCTTGTCACAGAGGGCGTAAGCCGCATGGCTGTGTGGGTGACTGGGCATGCGCGCTGCGCTGAGGCCTTGAAGGCGGTACTGGCGCGCTATAACGGGGATGAGGGCGCAGGCGCACGCCGCTACGACGCCCTGCATGCGCTTTTGGAACAGCAGGCCTACCGGCTAGCGTTCTGGCGCGTCGCCGGCTACGAGATCAACTACCGGCGTTTCTTTGATATCAACGAACTCGCCGCGCTACGTATGGAAGACCCCGAGGTGTTCGCGGCGACGCACGAACTGATCGGCCGCTGGATTGCCGCCGGTGATGTGACCGGACTTAGGATCGATCACCCTGACGGGCTGCGCGACCCGCGCGGCTATTGCGCGAGGCTCCAGGACTGGGCGCGGGATCGGCGACGGACCAAAGGGATGGTTGGCGCGACCGACCCCGGACTTTTGTATGTGGTGGTAGAGAAGATCCTGGGGGCCGATGAATCGTTGCCCGGGGATTGGCCGGTCCATGGCACAACCGGCTACGATTTCACACGCCTTGTGAGCGGCGTGCTCGTGGATGCCGATGGGGAGACGGGCATCGACGCAGCCTATGAGGCGTTTGTGGGCACCCATGACCACTACGCAAATCTGCTCTATGAGTGCAAGGTGCTGATTATGCACACCATTCTCGGCAGCGAGATCCATACCTTGGGGATGGCGCTCGATCGCATCGCCGAGCGTGACCGGCGGACACGTGATCTTACGCTATCGGCGCAAAGGACCGCGCTCTTTGAGATCGTGGCGTGCCTGCCCGTGTACCGTACCTATGTGACGGCAGACGGTGTGAGTGCGGCGGATCGTGCCGTGATCGACGCAGCATGCGCGCAGGCCAAGGAGCGTAATGCGCTCGTGGAGCCGGCGGCGGTCGATTTTATTCATGACCTGTTGCTGCTCGAAGGTCTGGACGCGCGCGCCGCCGAGGAGCGTGGCGAGATCCTGGAGTTCGTGGGGGCGTTTCAGCAGTACACAGGTCCGGTTATGGCCAAGGGCCTCGAGGACACGCTCTTCTACCGCTATAATCGCATGGTGTCGCTAAACGAGGTGGGAGGCGACCCTTCGCGTTTTGCGGTGTCGTGCGCGGACTTCCATGAGGCCAACATCGAGCGCCTGCGCGATCATCCTGGGACACTGCTCGCGACCTCCACCCATGACAGCAAACGCAGCGAGGACGTGCGCGCGCGATTGCATGTCCTGTCCGAGATCCCGGAGGCGTGGGGCACGCGTGGGCAGTGGCTGAAGGCGCGACACATGACCTTCAAGGGCTTAGATGGGACGGCACCGTCATCGCGCGATGAATATCTCTTTTATCAGACCCTGATCGGTATCTGGCCCCTTACCCCCAGTCCTGAGGCATGGGCCGACATGCGCGGGCGCCTCAAAGATTATGTGCTGAAGGCGGCGCGCGAGGCCAAGGCCGAGACGAGCTGGGTCAAGCCCGCCCCGAGTACGAGGGCGCCGTGGCGGCGTTCGTAGACGCCGTCACAGACCCTGTGACAAACGGCGAGACACTCGCCGCGCTCGCGGCCTTCGTCGCCCGATCGCGCGCACCGGGCTATGGACGGCGCTAAGTCAGGTGGCGCTGAAGCTCACCGTGCCCGGGGTCCCGGACTTCTATCAGGGGACCGAGTTGTGGGACTTTCATCTCGTAGACCCGGACAATAGGGGCCCGGTGGACTATGAGTGCCGTGCGCACATGCTGGCCGAGGTCGCGCGCTTCGATGACGAGGATGCCGCCGGACGCGCGGCTTTGCTGGCCGCGTGGCTTGCGCACCCCGAGGACGGGCGTGCAAAGATGCACCTGACCCGCCGCCTTTTACATTTGCGGCGCGCCTATCCCCGGCTGTTTGCCGAGGGGCACTACGAGCCCCTGCAGGCCGAGGGGCCTTATGCCCGGCATATCGTGGGTTTCGTCCGCCGCAACGAAGAGGCGACTATGCTCGTGGTCGTGCCCCGCCATTACTGGGCACTCACCGAGGGCGGCCTGCGCCTGCCGCTGGGACGCGCGGTGTGGGGCGCGACACGCATCCCGCGACCCGCAGACCTTGCGCCATCGTCATGGCGCGATGTCTTGACAGGTGAGCTCGGGACGTCATCCATGGCCGACAGCGGTTTTTGGGAGCTCGAAGCGATCGTGGCGCGCTTCCCCATTGCGGTCCTGATCGCGCCTACGAACGGGCGGACGACGCCCGCGGATGAGTGTCGCGGGGCCTGGAGACGGCCTGCGTGATACCCTAAGGCCCCGGAGTTCCCGCGACAGTTGAGGTGGGGTGGTCGATGGCCAAGCAGTACGCGCATATCCCTGAACGCTGGGCGCGCTTTATAACGGAACAGAAGATCTTCTTCGTGGCCACCGCCACCTGCGACTCGCGCGTCAATGTCTCGCCTAAGGGACTAGATAGCCTGCGCATCCTCGATCCCAATCGCGTGGCATGGCTGAACCTCACAGGTAGCGGCAACGAGTCGCGGCCCATGTCCAGAGCGATGCGCGCATGACACTCATGTTCTGCGCCTTTAGCGGCGACCCTGTCATTCTGCGGCTCTACGGCACCGCGCGCGCCCTCCACCATACGGATCCCGACTGGCCGGTACTTGCCGCGCTCTTTCCGCCGTTGCCCGGCGCCCGTCAGATCTTCGATGTCGCGATCGACCTCGTGCAGACCTCGTGCGGCTTCGGGGTACCGTACTTCGATTTCGCCGGCGACCGGCCGGACCTGCGTATCTGGACCGAGAAGAAGGGCGAGGAGGGTGTACGGCGATATTGGCATGAGCGTAACGCCGTCAGTCTCGATGGCATAGAGACCGGGATCGCCGCCAAGAACCGCTCCTGATCGCCCCGGCCCTCGCAAGTCGCCTGCACGCGGGTTCGCCGGGTGGCGATCATGGTCGGGCGCGCGCCAAGCCCGCCGATCAGGGCGGGGAAGGATCCTGCGGGGACAAGGCGCTGAACACGCTTCGTGCGATGCGCAAGGCGGCCGTCAACAATGAGAAAGATGGGGTAACCCCTGCCTGCCCGCAAGCGCTTGAGAAAGGTTATGACGCGCGCCACCCTAAAGAGCGGGGCTTCCCGCTCCACCGGCCGTTGTCGCCACGAATCATGGCGATCTCACAAGCCTCCATGGGCAGAGACCGACGGTCGTGCGGCCGTGAGCTGTACCCTGATGGCGGATATCGGCCCCCACACGCGTCATTGGGGCGCGGAGCCTCGGGTAGTCGGTTTTGTAGCCACATCTCGACCCGGGCCGGGTTCTGATAGACCAGGAGCAGGGCCCAGCGCCAGCACGGGGCGCTGACCGGCAAGGGGAATGCGCCGGTTCGATCCGCTCGGCACCGGTTCTGCCTGGGCGCTCGTGACCAGATATTCTTCTCGACTGTCGGCTGTCCGATCTTCGCGGGCCGCGCCTCGCTGGATGCGAGACCGTTTCCGAGATCGCTTCGGCAGCGACGGCATCGTTCTTGTGGGTCTTTGACGCAGGGCATGGACGCTGTGGACGGCAAAAACCGTCTTTACCAGATCAATTCCCATCGTTGTGGGTCGCAGACGTCAGCGGCTCGTACGCTATTCCTGTCTGCTGCCCCAGATACCGATCCGCGTGACCGATCGCGCGCCACCGAGTCCCGGGGGCACCGACCCGTCGATCTTTTTTATGGGTACTGTGGCAAAATCTTCTTGGCGTATTGCGATTTCGCATATTATTATATGCCCGAATGATGTATAGGGGCCCGCCGCATTGGGGCTCCTGTCCGTTCGCCCAAGGAAACACGCGGGAGGCGTCACGATGCTGGCCAGGCGGTACGATATGATTGCACGTAGGATTGGGCATCTCGCCCGTCCCTGGTTCCCTCTCCCTGCTGTTTTCTTCCGGTTGTTCCGCCCATGGCCTTGCCCGACAATTCCTGATCTTTCGGCCGGCGGGGCCCCTGTCAGGGGCCGATATGCGATTTACGATTCTCGATGTCGCGGTCATGCTCGGGATCATTGTCCCCACGGCGATTATCACCACCTACTTTCTGCTGCGCTATCGCAAGACCAACACCAACGCCGCCTATGACCCCCACTGGTCTCATTCGAATCTCATAGAACTTATAGTGTGGCGATCCCGTTGCTCACCGTGGCGATGCTCGGCTATGAGTCGTACAAGGGGACCTATGCGGTCAATCCCTACGATCCACGTATGATCAAGACCAAGACCGCATCGGCCGCCAATCCCGGAGCGCACCCCTGAACGTCGATGTCATCACCACCGACTGGCAATGGCTGTTCGTCTATCCAAAGCAGCATATCGCCGTCGCCAATGAACTCGTGATCCCGCGCGGGACGCCGGTGGTATTCCATATGACGTCGGCCACTGTCGTGAATGACTTCTTCATACCCAACTTGGCCGGCATGATCGATGTCATGCCCGGTATGCGCACAAAGCAGGTGCTGGTGGCTGACAAGATCGTCAATACAGGGGATATTCCGCGAACTTCAGCGGCGCCGGCTTCTCGTGGATGGGGTTCAAGACGCACGTGGTGAGCAGCGCGCACTTTACGCACTGGATACAGTCGATCCAGAAGTTCCCGCGGCACATGGACTATGCGCAGTTCAATAAATTCGCCAGACCCACGAC
>NZ_PSYR01000003.1 GCF_003333315.1 Acidiferrobacter thiooxydans | reverse complement strand
CCATCTTTCTCATTGTTGACGGCCGCCTTGCGCATCGCACGAAGCGTGTTCAGCGCCTTGTCCCCGCAGGATCCTTCCCCGCCCTGATCGGCGGGGCTTGGCGCGCGCCCGACCATGATCGCCACCCGGCGAACCCGCGTGCAGGCGACTTGCGAGGGCCGGGGCGATCAGGAGCGGTTCTTGGCGGCGATCCCGGTCTCTATGCCATCGAGACTGACGGCGTTACGCTCATGCCAATATCGCCGTACACCCTCCTCGCCCTTCTTCTCGGTCCAGATACGCAGGTCCGGCCGGTCGCCGGCGAAATCGAAGTACGGTACCCCGAAGCCGCACGAGGTCTGCACGAGGTCGATCGCGACATCGAAGATCTGACGGGCGCCGGGCAACGGCGGAAAGAGCGCGGCAAGTACCGGCCAGTCGGGATCCGTATGGTGGAGGGCGCGCGCGGTGCCGTAGAGCCGCAGAATGACAGGGTCGCCGCTAAAGGCGCAGAACATGAGTGTCATGCGCGCATCGCTCTGGACATGGGCCGCGGACTCGTTGCCGCTACCTGTGAGGTTCAGCCATGCCACGCGATTGGGATCGAGGATGCGCAGGCTATCTAGTCCCTTAGGCGAGACATTGACGCGCGAGTCGCAGGTGGCGGTGGCCACGAAGAAGATCTTCTGTTCCGTTATAAAGCGCGCCCAGCGTTCAGGGATATGCGCGTACTGCTTGGCCATCGACCACCCCACCTCAACTGTCGCGGGAACTCCGGGGCCTTAGGGTATCACGCAGGCCGTCTCCAGGCCCCCGCGACACTCATCCGCGGGCGTCGTCCCGCCCGTTCGTAGGCGCGATCAGGACCGCAATGGGGAAGCGCGCCACGATCGCTTCGAGCTCCCAAAAACCGCTGTCGGCCATGGATGACGTCCCGAGCTCACCTGTCAAGACATCGCGCCATGACGATGGCGCAAGGTCTGCGGGTCGCGGGATGCGTGTCGCGCCCCACACCGCGCGTCCCAGCGGCAGGCGCAGGCCGCCCTCGGTGAGTGCCCAGTAATGGCGGGGCACGACCACGAGCATAGTCGCCTCTTCGTTGCGGCGGACGAAACCCACGATATGCCGGGCATAAGGCCCCTCGGCCTGCAGGGGCTCGTAGTGCCCCTCGGCAAACAGCCGGGGATAGGCGCGCCGCAAATGTAAAAGGCGGCGGGTCAGGTGCATCTTTGCACGCCCGTCCTCGGGTGCGCAAGCCACGCGGCCAGCAAAGCCGCGCGTCCGGCGGCATCCTCGTCATCGAAGCGCGCGACCTCGGCCAGCATGTGCGCACGGCACTCATAGTCCACCGGGCCCCTATTGTCCGGGTCTACGAGATGAAAGTCCCACAACTCGGTCCCCTGATAGAAGTCCGGGACCCCGGGCACGGTGAGCTTCAGCGCCACCTGACTTAGCGCCGTCCATAGCCCGGTGCGCGCGATCGGGGCGACGAAGGCCGCGAGCGCGGCGAGTGTCTCGCCGTTTGTCACAGGGTCTGTGACGGCGTCTACGAACGCCGCCACGGCGCCCTCGTACTCGGGGGCGGGCTTGACCCAGCTCGTCTCGGCCTTGGCCTCGCGCGCCGCCTTCAGCACATAATCTTTGAGGCGCCCGCGCATGTCGGCCCATGCCTCAGGACTGGGGGTAAGGGGCCAGATACCGATCAGGGTCTGATAAAAGAGATATTCATCGCGCGATGACGGTGCCGTCCCATCTAAGCCCTTGAAGGTCATGTGTCGCGCCTTCAGCCACTGCCCACGCGTGCCCCACGCCTCCGGGATCTCGGACAGGACATGCAATCGCGCGCGCACGTCCTCGCTGCGTTTGCTGTCATGGGTGGAGGTCGCGAGCAGTGTCCCAGGATGATCGCGCAGGCGCTCGATGTTGGCCTCATGGAAGTCCGCGCACGACACCGCAAAACGCGAAGGGTCGCCTCCCACCTCGTTTAGCGACACCATGCGATTATAGCGGTAGAAGAGCGTGTCCTCGAGGCCCTTGGCCATAACCGGACCTGTGTACTGCTGAAACGCCCCCACGAACTCCAGGATCTCGCCACGCTCCTCGGCGGCGCGCGCGTCCAGACCTTCGAGCAGCAACAGGTCATGAATAAAATCGACCGCCGCCGGCTCCACGAGCGCATTACGCTCCTTGGCCTGCGCGCATGCTGCGTCGATCACGGCACGATCCGCCGCACTCACACCGTCTGCCGTCACATAGGTACGGTACACGGGCAGGCACGCCACGATCTCAAAGAGCGCGGTCCTTTGCGCCGATAGCGTAAGATCACGTGTCCGCCGGTCACGCTCGGCGATGCGATCGAGCGCCATCCCCAAGGTATGGATCTCGCTGCCGAGAATGGTGTGCATAATCAGCACCTTGCACTCATAGAGCAGATTTGCGTAGTGGTCATGGGTGCCCACAAACGCCTCATAGGCTGCGTCGATGCCCGTCTCCCCATCGGCATCCACGAGCACGCCGCTCACAAGGCGTGTGAAATCGTAGCCGGTTGTGCCATGGACCGGCCAATCCCCGGGCAACGATTCATCGGCCCCCAGGATCTTCTCTACCACCACATACAAAAGTCCGGGGTCGGTCGCGCCAACCATCCCTTTGGTCCGTCGCCGATCCCGCGCCCAGTCCTGGAGCCTCGCGCAATAGCCGCGCGGGTCGCGCAGCCCGTCAGGGTGATCGATCCTAAGTCCGGTCACATCACCGGCGGCAATCCAGCGGCCGATCAGTTCGTGCGTCGCCGCGAACACCTCGGGGTCTTCCATACGTAGCGCGGCGAGTTCGTTGATATCAAAGAAACGCCGGTAGTTGATCTCGTAGCCGGCGACGCGCCAGAACGCTAGCCGGTAGGCCTGCTGTTCCAAAAGCGCATGCAGGGCGTCGTAGCGGCGTGCGCCTGCGCCCTCATCCCCGTTATAGCGCGCCAGTACCGCCTTCAAGGCCTCAGCGCAGCGCGCATGCCCAGTCACCCACACAGCCATGCGGCTTACGCCCTCTGTGACAAGGCCGACCAACTCGGCGGCTACCGCGCCGTCTGCGATCTGACTCGAGGCGCGCTCGAAAAGCGCGATGAGATCTGATATCTCCTGCCCGATGGCCTCATCGCCGGGGCCCAAACCTTCGACACATTGCGCAACCTCCGCCAGAAGCTGCGGATAGGACGCGGGGCTAAGCGGCAGTAGGTGATCGTAATACCGCACCACGAACCCGCCGTGACCGGCCTCGAAATCGAGCACAATGGCGCCGGCCTCCAGCACCTCGCCATAAGGTCCGCCGAGGATCGGAATGACGATCTTATCCTCGTAGGGCCGCTCGGGCGTCACCCAATCGATATCGAAATAATGCGCGAACCGGGACCGCCTCCCGAGCGCCAGTACGTCCCACCACAAGCGGTTTTCTGGATCGTCGACGCGCATATGGTTTGGGACGACATCGAGGATCTGGTAGAGCCCGTGGGCATTGAGTGTCCGCACGAAGGCCTGCCGCTCGGTCTCGGTGCCGACCTCGGGATTGATGCGTGTATGGTCGACGATATCGTAGCCATGATTGCTGCCGGCGTGGGCCTTGAGGTACGGTGAGGCGTAACAATGGCTGATACCGAGTTCGGCCAGATACGGGACAAGTCGTATGGCATCGCGAAAACCAAAGCCTTTGTGAAACTGCCAGCGGTAGGTGGCGCGCACGGGGTACCCATGATGCGCCCGCCCGAGGGCCGACAATGCCGCGCGCGATGTGCTCGGATGCCGGCTCACGGACCGCCTGCCGTCGTGTCGGCCGCACCCGGCCATAGGCCCCAGCGGACCTCCCAGGGACCGAGCCGCCCCCCGGCCGGCGCGCACGTCTCATAGAGGGTCATGGGCGCGGGACTCATGCGATCCGCAACGACTGCATCCGCGTCCCCCAGATTCGCGGCGAGATGCAATTGCGCGCCGTCGGCAAAAAGCCAGCCCACGGTCAGGCCACGCGCGCCGAAGCGATTAAAGCCCAAGGTACGCACCTCGCCTGCCGCCAGCCGTGCGCCGATATGGCGCGCACGGGTTGCGAGCAGCTCACGATGGAACGTGAGCCAGTCCCGGCCCGGCGAGCGCTCTGCCTCTGTCCAGTCGAGCCGGCTCTTTATCAATGTTGCGGGATCGTTGGGATCCGGGATGTGGGCGCGACGCGACTCGTCGGCAAACTCAGGGAAGCGCGCGAATTCCCGGCGCCGCCCTTCGGTCACGGCGGAAGCGAGCTCAGGCCCGAAATCACAAAAAAACAGAAACGGCCGGCTGCAGGCAAACTCCTGACCCATGAACAGCAAGGGTGGCGAGGGCGCGAGCAGGAGCACAGCAGTCGCCGCGCGCACCGCCGCAGGCGATGCGAGCGCCGTTATGCGCTCCCCGAAGGCGCGGTTTCCGATCTGGTCATGATTTTGCAGAAATCCCACGAACGCTGTCGGCGACAGTCCGCGCGTCGATTCGCCGCGCACCCCTTCGCGGACCGCCGACCACTCACCCTGGTAGGCAAAGCCCTCGGTCAGGCAGCGACCGAGCCGGCCCGCCGGGTCATCCATGTAATCCGCATAATAGCCATCGCGCTCGCCTGTCAAAAGTACATGCAGGACGTGGTGGATATCGTCGTTCCATTGCGCAGTGAATCCCTGGGGCCCGTCGCTACCATTGAGATGGCCCGCCTCGTTGTTCTCGTTCTCCAAAACCAGATGGATGTGGCGCCCGCAAGCCCGCAGCGGTGCCACGGCCTCGGCGATGGCGGTTAATATCGATTGCGGCGAATCGTCGACAATGGCATGCACGGCATCGAAACGCAGACCGTCGCAATGGTACTCGTGAAGCCAGTAGCGCGCGTTGGCGGTAAAGTAGGCACGTACCGTAACGCTGCCCGGTCCATCGAAGTTTATGGCATCGCCCCACGGTGTACGATGACGCGAGGTAAAAAACTCGGGGGCATAGACGCCGAGATAGTTTCCATCCGGGCCGAAGTGGTTATAAACGACATCGACGAACACCATGAGCCCAAGACCGTGGGCGGCGGCGATCAGGGCCTTCAGGTCCTCGGGGCGACCATAACGGCTGTCGGGGGCAAACGGCAACACACCGTCATAGCCCCAGTTGGCGCGCCCCGGGAAATCGGCGAGCGGCATGAGCTCTATGGCCGTCACCCCAAGCGTGGCCAGTCGCGGCAGGAGCGCCATGGCACCTGCGAAGGTTCCTTCGGGACTAAAGGTGCCGACATGAAGCTCGTAGACCACTACCTCGCCCCACGGACGCCCACGCCACCCCCCATCACTCCACGCAAAGGCGTGCGCATCCACCACCTCGCTTGGACCATGCACATCTCGCGGCTGAAAGCGCGATGCCGGGTCCGGGACGTGCAGGCCGCCATCGATGCGGTAACGATACAGGCTTCCCGGGCGCGCCTGTCCGCTCGTGACCTGAAACCAGCCGCCCTCCAAGGCGTCCATGGGGACCACCACCCCCTCATCCTCCAGCACCACGTCGACCTGGCGCGCCGCCGGGGCCCACAACCGGAACCGTACCCCGTCCTCGACGCACTCGGCCCCGAAGCCCAGGGGTTCGTGACGCCTCGCCACCCCCGGAGTACGCGTGTCCTCGTGAACCGTCATGACGCCTCCCGAACGAATGCTGCCATTGCCACTCAGTGCCCAAGCCCCATGCGCCGATCCGGGGTCGCTTCGCGCAACAGCACAAGCGAGCGCCCTTGCAGGGGATAAACACCGCTTGTGATCACCGCCCCCGTGGCGCGCGCCGGGACGCTATAGCTGGTATCGATATCCACCTGCCACCCCTGGGTCCTATAGGGGGGCAGCGCAAACGGGATCTCCTCGTGATGCGCGTTCAATAACCACAGGAAATCGACATCCCCTATCATGCGCCCCCGGTCGTCGAACTCCTCCAGCCCCTCGCCGGCCAGGAACAACCCGAGACAGCGGGCAAAGCTCTGGCGCCACTCCTCATCGTTCATCTCGGTCGCGTCAGGCTTCAACCAAGTGATGTCCTTGATATCGCTGCCGTGGATACGCCGGCCCTGAAAAAACGAACGTCGGCGGAATACCTTATGGTTTTGCTTGATGCGGATCACATGCTGGACGAACCGCAAGAAATCGTGGTCCTCCGGTGTCAGCTCCCAGTTCACCCAATTGATCGGGTCGTCATGGCAATAGGCGTTGTTGTTGCCGCGTTGCGTGCGCCCGATCTCATCGCCGGCAAGGATCATCGGGACCCCCTGCGACAGCAGCAGGGTTGCAATCATGTTGCGCTTCTGGCGCGCGCGCAGGGCGCGTATGGCAGGGTCGTCCGTAGGTCCTTCGGCCCCACAATTCCATGACAGGTTGGTGTCGGTACCGTCGCGGTTGTCCTCGCCATTGGCCTCGTTGTGCTTGTCGTTGTAGCTCACCAGATCCTCGAGGGTGAAGCCGTCGTGCGCGGTCACAAAATTGATCGAGGCATAGGGATTGCGGCCGCCATGCCCATAGAGATCACTTGAACCCGTCAGCCTGTAGGCGAGCTCGCCGATGACCCCACCCTCCCCCTTCCAGTAGGCGCGCACCACGTCGCGGTACTTGCCGTTCCACTCAGTCCAGCCCACCGGAAAGTTGCCGACCTGGTAACCGCCTTCGCCGAGGTCCCAAGGCTCTGCAATGAGCTTGACCTGCGAGAGCACCGGATCCTGGTGGATGATATCGAAAAACGCCGACAACCGGTTCACGTCGTGCAGCTCGCGCGCCAAGGTCGAGGCGAGATCGAAGCGAAAACCATCGACATGCATCTCCAGGACCCAATAACGCAGTGAGTCCATGATGAGCTGCAAGACACGCGGATGGAGCATGTTCAGCGTGTTGCCACAGCCCGTGAAGTCCATGTAATAACGTGCGTCCTCGGACGACAGGCGGTAATAGGAGAGGTTGTCTATGCCCCTGAACGACAGCGTCGGGCCCATGTGGTTGCCCTCGGCCGTATGGTTGTATACGACATCGAGAATGACCTCTATCCCGTTTGAATGAAACGCCTTCACCATCGTCTTGAACTCGGATATCTGGCCGCTCGCCGAATAACGCGCATCGGGTGCAAAGAACCCGATCGAATTGTAGCCCCAGTAGTTGCGCAGCCCGCGCTCGACCAGATGACGATCGTCTATGAAGGCGTGCACCGGCATGAGCTCGACGGCGGTGATGCCAAGCGACTTCAGGTATTCGATGACGCGCGCCGATCCGAGGCCGGCATAGGTACCGCGCAAGTCCTGGGGTATGAGCGGGTGCAGCCAAGTGAAGCCCTTCACGTGCAGCTCATAGATGATGGTGTCATGCCAGGGCGTGCGCAAAAGCCGGTCGTCGCCCCAGCTGAATGCCGATTCCACGACCCGCGCCTTGGGCATGAATGGCGCGTTGTTGGCGCGATCGAACGACAGGTCCTCGAGCTTGTGGCCGACACGGTAGGCAAAATGCGCATTGCTCCAGCGCAACTCGCCGGCAATGGCCTTGGCATATGGGTCTAGGAGCAGCTTATGGCCATTGAAGCGATGGCCATGGCGCGGGTCGTAGGGCCCATAGACCCGATAGCCATAGAGCCAGCCCGGCCGCGCCTCCGGCAGGTAGCAGTGCCACACCTGATCGGTCTGCCAGCGCACCGGGATGCGCGCAGTCTCGTGACGTCCGTCCTCGGTGAACAAACACAGTTCCACCCCTTCGGCATGTTCGGAAAAGAGTGCGAAGTTGACGCCTTCGCCGTCCCAGGTGGTACCCAAAGGATAGGGCCGTCCAGGCCAGACCGCATGGCGGCCTGCAGCCCGTGGTCCGGTGGTCCGACGCTCTTCGCTCATTGCCTCATCCTCACCGCCGATCCAGCCCTTCGCCGATACCCTGTGGACGCTCGCGCGGCCAATCGCGTTCCAGTACATGCGCCGCCCAACGTCGGCCCCCAAGGCCAAAGGCGAGGGCTGCCGCGAGCGTCACTCCACCAAGCAGGATGAGAAACGAGTCACGTATGAGCCTCTGGCCTATGTGTAACTCGCCCAATACCATGAGTATCACAAATGCGATCACGATCGAGCGCATCAGGCGCCCAAGGAGCGGGGCATCGGCAAGCCCCAGTTCATTTCCGTACAACGTCACCGATTGCGCCACGAAACGCGCGAAGTACAAACCGGCCGTGAGCATCAGGAGCGCGACCATAAGGCGCGGGATATAGAGCGCGATGCGCGTGGTCACGGCCGCGCCCGCCGACAGGCCGGCGATATCGAGGGCCCATACCATGGCGATCAGGATCGCGAGCGCCGCCACCAGCATCCCCATGAGACCGGTGGTGTCGGTCCCGGCACCGCCTGCCGCTAACAATCCGTCGAGTCCGGCGCGCTCCGTCACAATATGAAAATTCATGGCGCGCAGCGTCTTCGTGGCCACGAACCGCAGAAAGCGGGCCGCCAACCACCCGCCGCCAAGAATACCGAGCGCAATAAGAATAGGCGGCAACCACCGCTGCCACTGCCAGACGATCGCTGGCAGGGGCGCGAGCGCCGCGTGTAGGATAGTCATGATGTCAGCCTCCTTCTCCGTATGAATCGCCCAACGCCCCGTCCCGGACAGCCCCCCAGGGGCGCCGACCTCAGGCGTTTTTGTGAATCTACGCGCCCGACGAACCCTGCGCCACGGCCTCACGGTCAAGCTCCTGCAAAAGGCCCTGCAGGGGAATCGCAAGTGCCTGGGGGCGGTTATTCATCTCGTAACGCAGTTCATAAAAGGCCTTCTCGAGGATGAAGAGCCGCAACCAATCCGCAGCCTCGTCAAAGCCGCCCCAGAGGCTGGTGGCCTCCATAGCCGCGGCATAGGAGGCGATGAACGCCGCGACCGTGGCCTGCTCCCAGATGCGGGCGTGAGGCAGTAACGTCGCCCTATGCTCGGATTGCCCGGCGGCGACACGATCAAGCGCCGTATAGAGGGCATAGCTGAACGACCGTAGCATGCCCGCGACATCGCGTAGCGGTGTATGCTTGCGTCGGCGCTCGTGAAGCGGCCGCCCGGGCTCGCCCTCGAAATCGGTGATCGCGAAATCGTTTTGCTGGAGCAGGACCTGCCCTAGGTGGTAATCCCCATGGTAGCGGATCTTTTGTCCCACGGTCGGGGCAGCCAGTGCGGCGCGTGCAAGAAACGTCTCGCGACCGGCGAGCACGGCCTTGGCGTCATCCTGGACCTCGGGCGGGAGGGCGGCAAGCCGCGCGGAGAGCATATCGAAGGTCTCCTCCATCTCGGCGCGCACCCCCGCGACCCAGCGCGCACCATCGTCTGGGGTGAGCGGTTCGGGATCGAAGGCCGGATCGCCGTAAGGCGTGGCCAGGGCCTGATGCATCTGCGCGGTGCGCAAAGCGAGCGTGCGCACGAGCGCGAGATAGCCGCCATGCACCTCCTCACTGCCTCCCGCCGGGGCCGCGCCATGCAGGCACAGTTCGAGATGGTTGTCGAGATAGTTCAGGGTATAGTCCCAACCATCCCCCTGGTTCTCGACATAGGCCTGGAGCAGCGCAAGCGTGATGACACCACCTGCAGCCGGCCTATACTCGAGGGTCCCGAGCACCGGCACGGTATGGCGAAAGCCTGCCACGTCGCATAAAAACCGGCCCATCTCGACCTCCGGGTTGATACCCTCCTGCAATCGCCGATAGCCCTTCAAGAACAACCGCTCGCCGATCGCCACCGCCGTGTTGCTGCTGTGCGTATTGGGATGGCGGACCGCCTCGTCTGCGGCCACCGGCTGCTCAAGCGTACCCGCCGCCACGCCCTGCACGACGCCGCCCTCACCCGCAAAGGCCAGTCCCTCGCGCATCACAGCGACAAGTCCGCGGCAAAAAGCGTCGTCGGCAAAGGCATCGCCCAAGATGCCAAGCGTCGCCTGTTGGCGTACGCGCGCCATGGCAAGCGGCAAAACCGTGCGCATGCGCGCCTCGCTATCGCTCTCCCACAGCAGCGATACCGGCACGAAATAGCGACCCGCGGACGCCCCCTCACTCGATTCCACCACGTCTGCGATCATGAAGAAAAACTGGCCGTCGGGCCCCGCCCATTCGGCGGTCTCGGTCATGGCGACCCGCTTTGGGACCACGCCCTTCTCGGCATACCAACGCTGCGCCATCACAAAGCGTGGCAAGGCATCGCGTTCCCACTGCTCACGGACGCGGTCGGCCATGGCCATACGCCACGGCACCACGCGCTCGCGAAACAGGCTGCGCCATCCGTCGAACAGCACGAGCAGCGGCAGTTCCTCGGGGGGTAGGCGCTCCTCGTGCCAGGCCGGAACTTCCCCTCCGGCGGCGAGCCGGAACCAATAGAAGCCATGGCCGTGGAGGGTCAAAAGATAGGGCAGGTCACCGATCGGCGGAAACGGCGTCCGACCCATGAGCTCGATCGGCACGCGCCCCTTGTAGGCCGACAGATCGAGCTCCACGGGCTGCGCGGAGTGCGACAGATTGGCGACACACAGGATCGTCTCATCGCCATAGGTGCGCACATAGGCGAGGATCTTGCGGTTGCCGGGCTCCAGGAACTCAAGCGCGCCCCGCCCGAACACCTTCGTGCTCTTGCGGATCGCGAGCATGCGCCGCGTCCAATTCAACAAAGACGAGGGGTCGCGCGCCTGCGCCTCGACATTCACCGCGCCATAACCATAAATGGGGTCCATGATCGGCGGCAAAAACAGGCGTTGCGGGTCAGCGCGCGAGAAGCCGGCGTTGCGGTCCGGGCTCCACTGCATGGGTGTACGAACACCGTTGCGGTCGCCTAAGTAAATATTGTCACCCATGCCAATCTCGTCGCCGTAGTAGATGATCGGCGATCCTGGCATCGACAAAAGCAGGCTATTCATGAGCCGGATCTTGTCAAAATCATTGTCCATGAGCGGCGCGAGCCGGCGGCGTATCCCAAGATTGAGGCGCGCCTTCCGGTCGGCAGCGTACATCTGGTACATATAGTCACGCTCATTGTTCGTGACCATCTCCAGGGTGAGTTCGTCGTGGTTGCGCAGAAAGATCGCCCATTGGCAGGTCTCGGGGATGTCCGGCGTCTGCTTCATGATCTCGACGATCGGATGCCGGTCCTCCTGGGCGATGGCCATATACATTCGCGGCATGAGCGGAAAGTGATAGGCCATATGGCACTCATCCCCCGCGCCGAAGTAGTCGCGCACATCCTCCGGCCACTGATTGGCCTCGGCAAGTAACATACGATTCTCGTAGCGCTGGTCGATCACCGAGCGCATGTAGCGCACCACTGCGTGGGTCTCCGGCAGGTTCTCGTTGCTCGTCCCTTCGCGCACGCACAGATAGGGGATGGCGTCGAGCCGCAGGCCGTCGACGCCCAGGCCGAGCCAAAACTCCATGACCCGCACCACCGCCTTCACGACATGGGGATTGTTGTGGTTCAGGTCCGGCTGATGGAAAAAGAAGCGATGCCAGTAGTAGGCCTGGGCGACATCATCCCATGCCCAGTTCGACTTCTCGCTGTCTGTGAATATGATGCGCGTATCCTCGAACTTCTTGGCGGTGTCGCTCCACACATAGAAGTTGCGCTTGGGTGAACCCGCAGGGGCCTGGCGCGCCGCCTGAAACCAGGGGTGCTGGTCGGAGGTATGGTTTATGACAAGCTCGGTGATGACGCGCAACCCCCGTTCATGGGCGGCACGCACGAACTGCAGGAAATCGCGACGCGTCCCATAGTCGGGGTGGACATTGCGGTAATCGGCGATGTCATACCCGTCGTCGTGCATGGGGGACGGATAGAAAGGCAGGACCCACAAGGTATCGACGCCCAGGTCCTGTAGATAATCGAGCTTCTCGGTGAGCCCCGCGAAATCACCGATACCATCGCCATTGCCGTCGAAGAAGGCACGTACATGCAATTCATAGATGACTGCGTCTTTGTACCAGAGCGGATCATTCGAAATCCGCGATTCCTCGCTTCTTGTTTTTTTGTGCATGGATTACCTAAGAGTAGTAATCGAAGTCGTGCTCGGTGCCGACATAGCTGCGCGGGCGGAATATGTGCGCCGGCATCTGCTCGGGCGCGAGTTCCACGTAATGGCGACCACCGCTCCACAGATAGCGCGCATCCGACAGGAGATCATGCATCTGCACTGCGCGGTCGTTGCAAGCGCCGGCGATTTGTGCCGGCCACTCGAGCCATCCGGACTGACGGTGATAGGGGTCGAGATTCACCACCACGAGAATGACCGAAGCGCCGTCTCCGGAGGTCTTGCTGTAGGCAATCAGGTTGTCGTTATCGATGGCATGGAACACGAGATGGCAATCGGCCATGAGCGCCGGATGTGCGTGGCGTATAGTGTTGATGCGCGTGATGATCGCCTGCAGGCTGTCGGGCCGGGCGACATCCCAGTCACGCTGCTCGTACTTCTCGGAGTCCCGGTACTCCTCGCTGCCCGGCTCGCGCGGTACCGATTCCATGAGCTCGAAGGCCGGCCCATAGATGCCATAATTGGCGCTCAGGGTCGCGGCCAGCACCAGGCGGGCGATGAACGCCGCGCGCGGCGCGTGTTGCAGGTAGGGCGGCAGGATGTCAGGGGTGTTCGGCCAGACATGGGGCCGGAAATACTCACGGCCAGGTCCATGCATGAGCTCGGTGAAGTATGCGATCAGTTCGTGCTTGCTGTTGCGCCACGTGAAATAGGTATACGAATGCGTGAACCCGAGCTTGGCGAGTCTGTGCATCACCTTGGGGCGCGTGAAGGCCTCGGCCAGAAACAGGACATCGGGGTACTCGGCGCGCACCGCGCCTATGAGCCATTCCCAGAAGGCAAAGGCCTTAGTATGGGGGTTGTCGACCCGGAAGATGCGCACTCCGGCGTCGATCCAGAACAAGACGATGCCTTTCAATTCCTGCCAAAGGGCTTGCCAGTCCTCGGTCTCGAAGTCCAGTGGGTAGATGTCCTGGTATTTCTTGGGGGGGTTCTCGGCGTACTGGATGCTACCGTCCGGGCGGTGACGGAACCACTGCGGGTGCTCGGTCACATACGGGTGGTCAGGGGCACACTGAAAGGCGATGTCGAGCGCGACGGCGAGCCCGAGCCGTTCGGCCTGCGCACAGAATGCCCGGAAATCCGCGAGCGTACCCAGGGTGGGGGCCACGCTCTTGTGGCCACCCTCAGCGCTGCCGATCGCCCACGGACTGCCGACATCCGCGGGACCGCAGCTTGCGGTATTATTCGGACCCTTGCGGCGCTCCGTCCCGATCGGTGATATCGGTGGCAAGTACACGACATCGAAACCCATGGCCGCCACATGCGCCAGGATCGGACCGGCATCGCGCAATCGTCCGCCGGCGGACCCCCACCGCGAACGCGGAAAGAATTCATACCAGGCCGCAGCGCGCGCGCTCTCGGGGTCCACACGCACCGCCAGTTCCTGTCCCCACGCCGTCTCATGCGCGGGTTGCGAAAACCGGTAGACCCGCTCGACCAGGACCTCGTCTAACAGCGCCGCGCGCTTGTCGGCGGAAGACGCCTGACCCTCGAGCAGCGCCTGTACGACGCGCAACGGACGTGCTTCACGCGCCGGCGCACGCTCCGCGGCGGCCGCAATCAGGAGTGCAGCCTGCTGAAACACCAGGACCAGATCCGGGTCGTCTGCCGGCCGCCGCGCGAGTTCCTGGGTAAGCGATCCGAAGCGGTCGATATGGGCGCGTACCGTATAGTGATAGACACCGAGCTCGGCGACCACAAAGCGTCCCTGATAGCGATCATTGCCAAGCGCTGTCATGCGCGTCGTGCCCACCGTGCGGCCGCCTGGTTTGCGTACGCACAACACACAGGCCACGGCGTCGTGACCATCGGCAAACACATCGGCCTCCACGATTACGGTGTCGCCGATCACCCGCTTTATGGGGAAGCGCCCGCAGTCGACCACCGGGCTCACCGCCTCGATCACCACCCGATACCGGCCATCGGCTGGCAGGGGCGGCCCCTTGCCCAGACGCCGCGCCACGGCCTAGTTACCCGACCCCGGCCGTGGTGGGGCCTTGAACACGAGTACCGCAAGGGGCGGCAACACGAGATTCAGGGACTGCAACGCGCCGTGCGCGGCTACCGGGGCGGTGGCAAGCCCCCCGAGGTTGCCCTGCCCACTGCCGCCGTAGATCGTGGCATCGGTGTTCAGGATCTCCTGCCAGAGCCCTGGCCACATCACCCCCAGGCGGTAGTTGTGGCGCGGCAGGGGCGTAAAATTGGCGACTACCAGCAACGGCTCGGCGGCGGGCTCGGCGAAGCGGTAGAAACTGATGACGCTCTGCTCCCAGTCCCCGGTGTCCAGCCACCGGAAGCCTGCGGGCTCGGTGTCGGCCCGGTGCAACGCCGGCTCCCCGCGGTACAGGGTGTTCAGATCACGTACCAGACGCTGGATGCCGCGGTGCGGCTCATAATCGAGAAGATGCCAGTCGAGGCTGTCTTCGTGGGCCCACTCCCGCCACTGGGCGAACTCCGCCCCCATGAACAGCAGCTTTTTGCCGGGGTGACAGAACATGTAGGCAAACAGTACGCGCAGATTGGCGAATCGCTGCCAGTCATCGCCCGGCATCTTGGCAATCAGCGAGCGTTTGCCATAGACCACCTCGTCATGGGAAAGCGGCAGCACGAAGTTTTCCTGAAAGGCGTACCACAGGCTGAACGTAAGCTGCCCCTGGTGGTGCTTGCGGTAGACGGGGTCCTTTTCCATGTAATCGAGCGTGTCGTGCATCCAGCCCATATTCCATTTATAGCCAAACCCGAGCCCCCCGGCATAGACCGGCCGTGACACCTGGGGCCAGGCGGTAGACTCCTCGGCTATGGTCTGCGTGTCGGGATAATGCCGGTACACAGCCTCGTTCAGCTCCTGCAAAAACTGGATCGCCTCCTCGTTCTCCCGGCCACCGTGGGCATTCGGGATCCACTCCCCCGGCGCGCGCGCATAATCGCGATACAGCATGGAGGCCACGCCATCGACGCGCAGACCGTCTATGTGAAACCTGTCGAGCCAGTAAAGCGCACTCGAGACCAATATCGAGCGCACCTCGTGGCGGCCATAGTTGAATAGGCTCGAGTGCCATTCCGGATGATAGCCGCGCCGCGGGTCGGCATGCTCGAAAAGATGCGTGCCGTCGAAAAACCCGAGGCCGTGAAGATCCGTCGGAAAGTGCGACGGCACCCAGTCGAGGATCACGCCGATACCCTGGCAATGCAGGGCATCTATGAGGTACATGAGGTCCTCGGGCGCGCCAAAACGCGCGGTGGGCGCGAAATACCCCGTAGTCTGATAGCCCCATGAACCATAGAAAGGATGTTCGGTAAGCGGCATGAATTCGACATGGGTAAAGCCCATGTCCGCGACATAGGACGGCAATATCGAAGCCAGTTCGCGGTAACTGAGCCAGCGCCCGCCCTGCTCGGGCACGCGCCGCCAGGATCCGGCATGCATCTCGTAGATGCTCACCGGCGCGGTCAGCGCCATGCGCTCGCCGCGTCTTGCCATCCACGCCGCATCCTGCCAGGCATAACTGCCATCGCATACCACCGACGCCGTACGCGGCGGCAGCTCACCACGAAATGCGAACGGGTCGGCCTTCTCCACTTCATAGCCGCTGTCACGCGCGACGATGTGATATTTATAGAGCGCCCCGGGACTGATCCCGGCGATGAACCCCGCCCACAGACCCGATCCATCGTCGCGGACCTTGAGCGGATGGGCATCCTTTCGCCACCCGTTAAAATCGCCGATTACTGACACCGATTGCGCATTGGGCGCCCATACCGCGAAATGCACACCGGTATCGGCCGCGACTCGTACCGGGTGCGCGCCGAGCTTCTCGTAGAGCCGCACATGCCGCCCCTCGCGGAAGAGATAGATATCCTCCGGACTAAACCATGCGTCCGTACTGCCGCTCGCCGCCCTGCCGCCTGGCATGCACTGCCCTCCCTTGCCGAAGTCCGCGCGCCCGGAACGCACAATCTGCACCATTTCTCCGGTCATGTTACGGGCCATGCCCGTCCATGACAAGTAGCGAAACGTCCGCAGCCCATCCCCCTCAGGGCCGGTAAGCATCATCTTTTCGATGCCCATAGGATGGTCATGAGCACCAGGGCGGGTCGGTCCGAGATGCGGTCGCCGTCAGGCACAAGACGCGCACAGACGCGGTGATCGGTATTTATGCACCAAGCCGGGTCCGCCAAAGGCGCCTGCCATCGGCGACAGTTGTATGATACGAGTGCGATATTTCGTGTCCGCGCAAGCGCTAAGCTTCTTGTCGCGTTACACGGTTAAGGGCCATGCGCCACCTGTGGCATAATACCTGCAGGCCAGTCTGAACGAATCAGGTCACCTACCCCAACGATCACACAAAAGGTCATCACGTGCCCGGTACCCGTTATCCCCTGGAAGTCCAGCCGCTCATTCCGCAAAGATTGGCGCGCCTCACAGAGCTCGCAGCTGACCTTCTCTACAGCTGGAACCGATCCATCCGCGCGCTGTTCGTGCGCCTCGACCCGAGACTCTGGGAGCAGTGCGGGCGCAACCCCAAACTCATGCTGCGCCGTGTCGCGCAATCGCGGCTCGACGAGGCCGCGGCGGATCCGCTGTTTCTGGAGGAGTATCAGCGCGCCCTGTCCATATACGACACCTACCACGCCGTGCGCCTGTCCTCCAAACGGACGGACATCGACCCGCGGACCGATCTTGTCGCCTACTTTTGCGCCGAATTCGGTCTCCACGAGAGCCTGCAGATCTACTCCGGCGGCCTTGGCATACTGGCCGGCGACCACTGCAAGGCGGCAAGCGACCTGGGCCTCCCGTTCGTCGCCGTGGGTCTCCTGTACCGGCAGGGGTACTTCACCCAGACCATAGACGCGCAGGGTAACCAGATCGTCGGCACCGCGCCGGCCTTGCTCGCTGATCTCCCGGTGACGCCGGTGTGCGACCATGAGGGGCATGAGCTGCGGGTGTCGGTCACCCTTCCCGGGGGCCTTGTGGCACTTAAGGTGTGGCGCGTGGCGGCCGGGCGCATCCGCCTCTATCTGCTCGACAGCGATGTCCCAGAAAACACTAGCGCCGACCGTGGCATCACCTGCCAACTCTACGGTGGCGACCGCGACACCCGGTTGCGTCAGGAGATCGTCCTGGGCATAGGCGGCGTACGCGCGCTGCGCGCGTTGGGTCTTGCGCCCACCGTCTGGCATATCAACGAGGGCCACCCCGCCTTCCAGATCATAGAGCGTATCCGCGAACTCACGACCCAAGGCCAGGATTTCGACAGCGCCATGGAGGTCGTGGCGGCCGGCACGGTGTTCACCACCCATACACCCGTACCTGCCGGCCATGACATCTTCGACCAGGAACTGTTCGGGCGCTACCTCGAACCCTATGTCGCCGATCTTGGGATCACCCTGGATGAACTGAAGTCTTTGGGATCGAGCCCTATAAGTCAGGGTGGATTCAACATGACCGCCTTCGCCCTGCGCGCATCGCGTCTGCACAATGGCGTAAGTCGCATCCACGGCGGGGTCGCCTCGCGTATGGAGGCCTACGTCTGGCCGCAGATCCCATGGATGGAAAACCCCGTCGGGTATGTGACCAACGGCGTGCATGTGGCAACCTTTCTTGCCCACGAATGGAGCAGCTTGTTCGACGTACGCTTTGGCAGCGAGTGGCGCAACAAGCTCACCGAGGCCGACTACTGGGCGCGCATCGACACCATTCCTGACCACAGCTACTGGAGCGTCCACCAGTCCCTGAAGGGCGCGATGCTGGAGGCTGTACAAAAGCGCGTCACCCGCCAACATCGGCGGAACGGGGCAGGTGAGGGCGTGATCCGGCGACTTACGCGGCAACTGGAGCCCGACGCCAAGACACCGCTTGTCATAGGCTTTGCGCGGCGCTTTGCGACCTACAAACGCGCCGGCCTGCTGTTCGAGGACCCCAAGCGGCTCGCGCGCCTTTTGAACGACCCAGATCGGCCGGTGCTGCTGCTCTTTGCCGGCAAGGCCCACCCTCATGACCACCCGGGTCAAAACCTGATCCGCCTGATCCACGAGTTCTCACGCAGCCCGGAATTCGAGGGCAAGGTTATCCTGATCGAGGGCTACGATCTCGCGCTCGCGCGAAGGCTCGTGACCGGCGTCGATGTCTGGCTGAACACCCCGGAGTATCCCCTGGAGGCGAGCGGCACATCGGGACAAAAGGCTGCCATCAACGGCGTCGTGAATCTGAGCGTCCTTGATGGCTGGTGGGGTGAAGGCTATGCCGGCGACAACGGTTGGGGCATCTGTCCGCACAAGGGTCCGATCGACAACGATCAGCGCACCCGAGAGGAGAGCGCGGAGGTGCTGGATATCCTGGAGCAGCAGGTCGTGCCTCTCTATTTCAATGCCGCCGAGCACGGCTATTCCCGATCGTGGATCGCCATGTCCAAAGCGGCGATGCGGCGCGCCATGCCGGTCTTCAATGCCGAACGCATGGTGCTCGAATACGCGCGCGACTATTATCGCAAGGCCGCCGGCCATGCGCGGCAGCTGGCGGCCGACGAGGCCGCGGGAGGGCGCGCGCTGGCACGCTGGAAGCGGCAGGTGAGCAGCGCCTGGAGCGGGGTGCGTCTCGAGCGCGGCCAGGACATCCCTGAAGCGGTCAAGGTTGGCGAATCCCTGCACCTTACGGTACTCGTCCACGGCAACGGCCTGCGCCCGGACGACCTCATCGTCGAATGCCTGTTCGAGTCCAGCGACGACCTAGGCGAGGTGCTGCTCCGCGATCAGGCGCCGTTCGTGGCAGACGGCGTCGATGGCGAGGGGCGCCTCGTCTTTCGTCTCGACCACGAGCCCCGGACATCGGGATTCCAGACGCTTCGTATCCGCGCCTACCCCTACCACGCCCTGCTCGCCCATCGTTTCGAGCTCGGCTGCATGGTGTGGTTATAGTCGCCGGCGTGATCGGCCCACCTGCATCCCCGGTTTGGAACCGCCGGGGATGGGGCAGGCGTGTATCCCGGTCACGATGGCGTAAGCCAGCGATAGAGCGTGCGTCGCTCGATCCCGAGGATACGCGCCGCCGCCCGCTTATTGCCACGCACCCGCCGCAGGACCTCGTGCACGTAGGCGCGCTTGCATTCCTCCAGGGTCACGAGATCGCTCGTGCCGGCCTGGTCGGGGGGCGTGGCGCACGCCACCGGACCCTGCGCCCGACCATCGGGACGACACACGCGCTCGGGCAGATCCCAGACACCGATGCGCGGGCCACGCGCAAACGCCGCCGCCGACTGGACGATGTTGCGAAGCTCGCGGACATTGCCCGGGAAGGCATAGCCGTGCAGCACATGCAAGGCCTCGGTCTCGAAACCGTCTACGGCACTACCCATCTCCGTATGGCACGCGCGCAGGAAGTGCCGCGCCAAGACTGTGATGTCATCACATCGACCGGCGAGGCCCGGCAGGCTCACAGTCAGCACATCAAGGCGATACAAGAGGTCATCGCGAAAACGCCCGCGCGCGGCCGCCAGCGCCAGGTTTCGGTGGGTGGCGGCGACGATACGCACATCCACCTGATGCTCGCGCACCGCCCCCACCGGCCGCATCCACCCGCCCTCGAGGGCGCGCAGAAGCTTGGCCTGGGCAACCAGGGGCATCTCCCCGATCTCGTCTAGAAACAAGGTCCCACCGTGGGCTGCGGCAAACAGCCCCTCGCGGCTGCGATTCGCGCCGCTGAAGGCCCCGGCGGTATAACCGAAAAATTCGCTCTCCCACAAAGACTCGGGTACCCCTCCGCAATTGACGGCTACGAAGGGGCCCTTGCGGCGCGCACTCTCACCATGGATCGCGCGTGCCGCAAGCTCCTTGCCGGTGCCGCTCGGCCCACTCAGCAGTACCGGCACATCGACACGCGCGGCGCGTACCAGGCGCTCGATCAGCGCCCGCATATCCGTGCCACATCCGAGCATTCCGTGAAACCGCAGGACGTCCGGTACGGGCGGCGACGATCGACGCGCGCCGGCCGCAGACAAGCCCAGCGCCTCGTGGGCCTGGACAACGGCCGCCGGCAGGGCGGCACCCTCGGCACGACGCGGGCCCCCGTCGTGCCCATCGCCCGCAACCGGCGCCGCGGGCCGCGGCGACAGCATCATGAACGCCGGTGGCCTTGCCGCGGCGCGTATCCCCGCACACAAGGCCATGCTGCCGACCTCCCATGGCAGGCCGCTCACCACCAGATCCGCCGGCCAGCGCGGCAGGAGCGCCAAGGCATCATGGGCGCTCGCCGCCGTCTGCACCACGGCGCCGGCGTCCGACAGTCCCTGCTCTAGCTGCGTACGCGCGATATCACTCTCATCCACTATCAGGATCTTTGATCCTTGCATGCCTCCTCCCCCCTGGCACCACGCCCACGACCTGTGGCATGACGCCTCTGTATTACCGCCTCATGTGTCGTTTCGACACAGGCGCGCACCGAAAGTGTCGCGCTCGGCGACCACCGCGCACCCGCGTCCCGGCGCACAACCGCGCCCCTCACCCCGCAGACGGCGGCAGACGGGGCGGCTGGCACGGGCATTGCACTCCCTGGGCGAGCCAATCAATCGAGGAAAGACATCACGATGGAGTCATCCCGAACCGCCCTGCGCCTCGCCCTGACGACCGCGATCACACTCGCCTCCGCAAGCGCGTTTGCCGCCACCCAGGCGCCCGCTGCCGCCACCGCGCATATGCCGCCGCCGGGGGCCACGGCCATGCCGCGCATCGGCCACACGACCCTGAAACACTTCGTGACCGCCATTCGTCATGTCTCGCAGATCCGCGCCGCCTACGCCAAAAAGTTGCAGGCGATGAAGGGGCAGCCGGGCGCGGCCCGCGGGATCCAGGTGCGCGCGCAGCAGTCCATGATCGCCGCCATCAAGGGGCAGCACCTCACTCTGCCGCAATACAACAACCTCGTCCGGCAGGTCGACGCCGACCCCACACTGCGGGCCCGCGTGCTGCACATGCTGCGCCAGTAGTCACAAGGCCGTGGCGCCCCACGGGCGCCACGGCCCTTCTTTCCTATCTTTTTGCCCGCGCCGCGTCCCAGCAACAGTTGCGTGCGCGCGACCCATGCCGGCTGCCTCTAATCCGATGAGGCGGAGACCCCGGTCCGGCGCACCGTCACCCCCTCTCCCAAGGCCCGCGCCATGCGCGCGGCCGGTCGCTCCAGCCAGCGGTAGGCCATATCGGCCGTCAATAGCGTGGCCACGAAGGTGCCCGCCAGCAAGGGCGCGAGAGCGATATGTCCATAGAACAAATGGAGCGCCGCGAGAAGCACGAGCGGGTGAAAGAGGTAGAGACTGTAGGATATGCGCCCGAGATACTGGAAGACGCGGTGGTCGAGCAGCGCCTTGACGGCGGGTTCATAGGCGATCACCACGAGTCCCAGGGCGGCCCCCATCATGGTCGGCCAGTCGTGGACCAACATGCGGTGATCGCCGAGCACAGCCAGGGTGCGCGATCCGTAAAAATAGAGCGCGAAGGCCAGCACCCCAAGGATGAGTCGCCGTCCCGATGATAGCGTAAGATAACGCCTCTTCACCGCATCCCTGTGACAGGCGAGCAGGGCGCCCAACGCAAACGGCGCGAGATAATAGACCGTATCGCTATAGGCGGTAAGCCCTCCGCCCATGACCGTCGCCGCCCACGCCCCGCCCGCAGCCGATGCCGCGCCGCGCACGAAGATAGTCGCGACGGCCAGGGCCGCAAAGGGCAGCCAGGCCACGGTCCACGCCGACCGCCTCACCCACACGACGATCAGCGGAAAGATGAGCGAGACCCGCATCTCCTGCACGAGCGTCCAGATCGTGAAGTCGTAGCGATCCGAATTGAAGGCATCCACGAAACCGGCGTGCTCCCAGAGTGAGCTTACATTCGGCGACCAGGACCAGAACTTGTTGATCCACGGGCCCAGCCCCGGCAACGGTCCGGTATACAGGAAGGCGGCGCCCAGGATGCCGAGAATCACCGCCCCGGCGTAGGGCAGATAAAGGCGCACGACGCGCTTTTTGAGATAGGCGCCATAGCTCAGACCGCCACGCTCCCACATGATGTAGAGCACATAGCCGCTCAATACAAAGAAAAAGACCACCGCCGCGCGGCCCGCCCAGGCCAGTCCAAGCGGGGTATAAGACAGCCATTGCAGGGTATGATAAGCGTGCGCATAGCGGCGTCGGCCGGCATCGGCCAGGACCAGCACATAGTGCGACAAGACCACCGACACGGCCGCGAGTCCGCGCGTGGCATCCAGTGATCTGACCCGCCCATCCGCCAACGCAGTCCCCCGTGCCCCAACGCCACGCCCGCCCCTTGCCGACGCCTACCTCTGTGTAGAGGGCCGTAGACCTCAGCAGTTCCCGTCGTACGCCGATCAATCCGGCACCGTAGGTGGTGGGTAACAGGTACGGCCTGGGTGCGATGCGCCACGATCATGGCGCTGCGACCGACATCCTTCCCCTCGGTGGGCATCGCCATCGACCCTGAGGTACCCATCGGCGCAGGCCCCGACCCCCTATTCGACCGCTCGCTGCAACGGGGGTTGATCTGCTACGACGGGCGATGTTTGTGCGCAAGGGGCCCCAGCATTGATGCCGGAGAGGGAGGGTGTCGATCGCGAGGCGATCACCGTCCCCTGGTTGATCCATGGGGCGCAATCGTCGCTGAGTACCACAATATTATTGATTATTAATTCTATAAAACATTAGCGGCCCGGATTCGTGCGCCCATACAGAAATGCCAGACGCGCGAGACGCGCTGGGATGGCCTCCGCGACATCCTCCCAATGGAACCGGAATCCCCAATTTCCGCCGCACTTCCCCGGGGTATTCATGCGCGCGCTACTGCCAAGACTCAGCACGTCCTGCCACGGTACCACGGCGAGACCGGCAACCGAGGCGATGACCGCGCGCATCACCGCCCACGCCGGGTCGCCGTTGGCATCCGGCAGATAATCATGCACGAGGGTCCGTTCGCGCGCGGTCAGCGCCGCATACCAACCGGTCGTGGTGTCATTATCGTGGGTGCCAGTATAGGCCACGCTGTTGGCCTGGTAATTGTGCGGGAGATGCGGATTCCCGGGATCACCGTCGAAGCCAAATTGCAGGACACGCATGCCCGGCAGATCGTAGCGGTCGCGCAGGGCATGGACATCGTCTGTGATGATACCGAGATCCTCGGCAATCAAGGGGAGATCCCCAAAGGCCTCTTGTAGGGCCTGGAGCAAGGCATCGCCGGGCACCGCCATCCATTCCCCGCCGGCCGCGGTAGGTGCCGAAGCCGGGACCGCCCAGGACGCGACGAAGCCGCGGAAATGGTCTATCCGCAACCAGTCGAACAGCTCCCGCTGGGTGCGCACCCGCTCGCGCCACCAGGCAAAGCCGTCGGCGGCCATGCGCGCCCACCGGTAATGCGGATTCCCCCAGCGCTGGCCGTGCGCCGAGAAATAATCGGGCGGCACGCCGGTCACGATCTCCGGGCGTCCGTCGGCATCCAGCACGAAAAGATCGCGGTGTGCCCAGACATCGGCGCTGTCCTCGGCGACAAAGATCGGCATGTCCCCGAAAAGACGCAGGCCGCGCGCTGCGGCATAGCCGCGCAGCGCGTGCCACTGCCGGAAAAATACAAACTGCGCGAACGCCACCGCCTCGCAGGAATCGGACCCCGGATAGGCCGCCAGTGCCTGCGGATCGCGATCCTTGAGGGCCGCCGGCCACTGCCACCAAGGCGCCCCGCCACACTGGGCCTTGATGCATTCGTAGGCGCAGTAATCCGGCAACCAAGCCGCATGGCGTACACGGAATTCCTGGAATTCGGCCTGGTCGGCGGCCGACGCATGCACCGCAAAACCGTGATAGGCGGCGCTGAGTGCCACCTCGCGCGCGGCGGCATCGGCCAAGGCCGCGCGGGCCTCGGCCATCCCGATCCAACCGCATTCAGCGAGATCTTCGAGGTCTATAAGTCCGACATCACCGGCATGCGCTGAGGGGCTATTGTAGGGTGAGCCGCCACCGGGCGGACCGAGCGGCAGGACCTGCCAGACGCTCACCCCGGCCGCCACCAAGACATCCACGAAGCGTCGCGCGTGCGCGCCCATGGTGCCCTTGAGACCGTCCCCGGGCAGGGAGCTTGGATGTAGCAAAACGCCCAGGCGGCGACGATCGAGGACCGGCGTGCCGCGCCGCTTAACCGTCATAGCGCCCCGGACGAACGCATGGCACCACCGCGCTCGGAGCGGTCTGCGCCCTGCTGAGTGAACCCCTCCCCGGCAAGCGGAGATGGCGGCTCACCGAGGATGTGATAGAGGTCGGCGATGTGGCGGCGATACAGACGCTCGAAATCCTGCACCGTATCGCGCGGATTATAATCGCCGAACCACCAGCACCAGTCGGAGCCCTCGCATACCGCCAGCGCCTCGCTGGCGCGCTCGGCGTCCTCGGGTGACAGCCGACCCTGGGCCATGACGCGATCATAGTCGGCCTTCGCCTGGACGAGGATGTCCCAGGCACGGTTCTTGTCGGGGCTGCCGATCCAGGTCGCGAAGGTGCCATTCACCCAGCTACCGGCGATGAGCGGCGGAAGCATGGCCGGGGCATGGCCCTCATCGATATATTGCGAGAAGGTCGTGAGATGGATCTGTGGGTGGGCCACCAATCGCTCGTAGAGCGCACGCAGGAAGTAGTACCCGTTCTCGGGGTAATACTCCCAGGCATTCTCCCCATCCATGATGATTGCGACCAGCGGCGCGTGACCGGGCTGCGCGGCGCGGGCGATGGTCTCCAGGTGCGAGATCAAGTTGCCGACGGCATCGTCGGCGTGCCAATCGGCATAGGAAAACCCGATCAGATCCGACAGGCCGTCGTCGCGAAAGACGCAGCGCACGGTCCGCCCCGGCTCCCCATAGATCCTGTGACACTGGCCATGGCCGCCGTCCTTGCCGCCCGCCTGCAGACTATGGCGCAGGACACGCTCACCCGATGCCGTCCACTTGATCCCGGCGTCATCAAGCAACGCCAGCATCTGCGCGCTAAGACCGCCCTCGGCCGGCCAGCAGCCGGCGGCAGCGAACCCGAAATGTCGAGCGAAGGCCTCCTGACCTGCCCGGATCTGCCAGCGCGCCCGCGCCTCGCCGCCCGGATAGTGCGGGGCGACCGGCAGGCGCACGTCCGGCTGCGCCTCGCGCGCCACCGCAAAATCGAGCAAAAGCGGCACGATCGGGTGCGTGTAGGGGGTAAACGACAGCTCCACTTGTCCGCTTTCGGCAAGCCTCCGGTAGCGAGGCACGAGGCCGGTCAGGATCTCCTCCGCCACCCTCAACACGGTGATCGCCGACTCCTCGTCGAAGCCCTCACCTCTTTGCAGAAGTGGGGCGATGCGCGCGTCCGCGCGCCGTACCGTCTCACCGAACCAGCCCAGGTGATACCAGACGACGAGATCGCGCAGATAATGGCAGTCGAGGTAACCGGAAAGCCCGGGGTCAGCGACCACGGGCGCGGCCAGCGCCACCAGGCGCTTGAACGCCGGGAACCGGTCGATCACGCGTGCCTTGTTGGCCTTGAGACAGGCCGCGATGAGCGCCGCGCGCTCCGGCCCAGGCGGCGGCCAATGACCGGCGAGCGCCGCGAGCAGCGGATCGCGCAGCGGCGTGCGCTCGCGTAGATAGGCCTGCAGCTGTTGCCCATAATCCGCAATCTGATCGAGCAGAACAGGTGAGAAATTGACGACGGCGCGCGCCCCTGGCACCGACTCGATATGCGCCGCCATATCGACGTAATCCTTGATGGCATGCAGATACACCCATGGCTGCTGGTACTGGCCATCGGACAGGCGCCGGTACTGCGGCTGATGCATGTGCCAGCACAACACCAGATTCAAGCGGTCATCACCGGACATAATGCAATTCCTGGCCCAGCATCTCGGGCGTCACCACGACGACCCCTTCCGGCGTCACATGATAACGGCGTGCGTCCTCGTCGTGATCCCAGCCTATGACACTGCCCTCAGGTATGCGACACCCTTTGTCGATGATCGCGCGCCGGATACGGCTATGCCGGCCTATGTCGACACTGCCCATGACCACCGAATCGATCACCTCCGCGTAGGAATGCGCATGCACCGCCGAAAACAACAGCGAATGACGGATACGCGCCCCAGAGATCACACAGCCGCCCGACACCATGGAGTCCACGGCCATGCCGCGGCGCCCGTCATCCTCATCGAAGATGAACTTGGCCGGCGGATACTGCTCCTGATAGGTCCAGATCGGCCAGGAGGTGTCATACAGGTTGAGCTCCGGGGTCACGCCGACCAACTCCATGTTGGCCTCCCAGTAGGCATCCAGCGTGCCGACGTCGCGCCAGTAGGCCGATTGTCCACTGCCATCGCCCGAGAAGGCATAGGCCATGACCCGGTACCGATCTATGGCCCCGGGAATCACGTTATGCCCGAAATCATGCCGCGAGGCCTTGGTATCGGCATCCTTGACAAGCTGCTCATAGAGGAAGCGTGCGCTAAACACATAAATTCCCATGGAAGCGAGTGCGGTGTTGCCACCCGCGACGGTCGGTATCGGATCGGCTGGCTTCTCGTCGAAGCGCACAATGCGCCCCATGTCGTCTGTGGCCATGACCCCAAAATCGCTCGCGCGATCGAGTGGGACATGCACGCAGCCTACGGTGAGGTCTGCGCCTTTGCGCACATGATGGGCAATCATCGGCCCGTAATCCATCTTGTAGACATGATCGCCGGCCAGGATCAGGACGTAATCCGGGTCATGATTGCGCACGATATCGAGGTTCTGGTAGACCGCATCGGCGGTCCCCGCGTACCACGAGGACTCGATACGCTGCTGCGCCGGTAAAAGTTCCACGAACTCCCCGAAATCCCCGCGCAAGGTCCCCCAGCCTTTCTGGATATGATGGATGAGGGAGTGGGCCTTGTATTGGGTCAAGACCCCGATGCGCCGGATGCCCGAGTTCACGCAATTCGACAGCGGGAAATCGATGACCCGGAACTTGCCCCCGAACGGCACTGCCGGTTTCGCGCGCCACATCGTCAGGTGCTTCAGCCGCGACCCGCGGCCGCCGGCAAGGATGAGCGCCAGGGTGTTGCGGGTAAGCTGGCTTACAAATCGGGGGGCCTGATCCATCGACAGCATTTCCTCATGTTGTGGTGAAAGGGTGGATCCCATGGCTCAGCGCCGCCCACGGCCTTTGTCCGGCCTTGTCTTGCAGGACGCTCATCCACGCATAGTGCATCAACTCCCGGTGCGGCGCGCCAAATAACGGCCGATCAGGGCACGGGTGGAGCTGTCGTGGGCACCCTCGCCGATGCCGCCGCGGATCTCGGAGGCGATGCGCCGCGCAAGCACCTTGCCAAGCTCCACCCCCCACTGATCGAAGGAATCGATACCCCACACCACACCCTGCGTAAACACGCTGTGTTCATAAAGCGCAATGAGCGCGCCCAGCACACGCGGCGTCAAGGCCTCGCCGAGAACGATAGTGGTCGGGCGATTGCCCTCGCACACCCGATAGGGGATCTGCGCCGCCGGCACGCCCTCTTCGGCAAGCTGCGCCGCCGGGCGCCCAAAGGCCAGGGCCTCGGCCTGAGCCAGAAGGTTGGCCATCAAAAGGTCCTGGTGACCCGGCAGATCGGCGGATGAGCGGCAAAATCCGATCAGGTCGCAGGGCACGGCCTTGGTTCCCTGGTGCAGCAGCTGATAGAACGAGTGCTGGGCGTCGACCCCGGGCTCGCCCCACACGATCGGACCGGTCTGATAGGTCACCGGCCGTCCGGCGAGATCGACGTGCTTGCCGTTGCTCTCCATCTGCAACTGCTCCAGATAGGCCGGCAGACGCGCCAGCCCGTGCGCATAGGGCAATATCGCCTGGGTCTCCATGCCATGGAAATTGTTGTACCACACAGACAGCATCCCCATGAGCACCGGCAGATTACATTCGAGCGGCGCCGACTGGAAGTGCTCATCCATGTCGCGAAAGCCGGCGAGCATCTCCCGGAACCGCTCGGGCCCGATGGCGATCATAAGCGCCAGGCCGACCGCCGAACCCAGGGAGTACCGTCCCCCGACCCAGTCCCAGAATACGAACATATGGGCGGCATCGATGCCAAAGCGCGCGACCTCCGCCGCGTTGGTCGAGACCGCGACGAAATGCGCGGCCACTGCCGCGTCAGAGCCCAGCCCGGCCACGCACCATTGGCGCGCACTGCGCGCATTGGTCATGGTCTCCTCGGTCGTAAAGGTCTTGGAACAGACGATGAAAAGGGTCTCCGCGGGGTCCAGGTCCGCGGTCGCAGCACGCAACGCCTCGGAGTCGACGTTAGCCACGAAGCGCACGGCGATCGCCGGATCGGCGAACGGCCGCAGCGCCTGGCAGGCCATTTCCGGGCCGAGGTAGGAGCCGCCGATGCCGATATTGATCACCGTGCGGATGCGCTTGCCGCTATAGCCAGTCCACCTACCGTCGCGCACCTTGTCGGCGAACGCCGACATCTGCGCCAACACCTCATGGACCTCCGGGACGACGTCACATCCATCCACCTTGATCACGGTCCCACGGGGGGCGCGCAGGGCCACATGCAAGACCGACCGGTCCTCCGTGATGTTGATGCGCTCCCCCTGAAACATGGCATCGCGCCACGCCTCGAGTCCGCGCGCGGCGCCAGGTCACAGAGCAATCGCACTGTCTCACGTGTCACACGGTTTTTGGAATAATCGAGATAGAGGCCGGCGCCCTCGGCGGCCAGCGCCGTGCCGCGATCCGGGTCGGCCTCAAACAGGGCGCGCAAGGTGAGATCCTTCACAAGCGCAAAATGGTCCTTCAGCGCCCGCCATTGGGCGTTGCTCGCAAGCGCCGCGACCCCCCGTCCGGCGCCGCCTACACCCTCGTCACGCGCGGTACCCCATCGATCGTCCAAGATCGTCTCCTCCTAGTCGCGCCAGCCACTTCCCGTGGAGCCGCTGACCCCATTCCCTGGAGCATCACGGCCCGAAAGCGGCTATGGCTGTCGATAGACCCTAACGCGGCGCGCGGCCCGACGCAAGTCCCGCCCGGTGGCCAACGTCGGCAATACGCCGCTTGTCGTCAACCTTTCTCGACATGTCCACCAAACTGATAACGCATGGCGGCCAACACCCGGTCGGCAAAATCGGCATGCCCCCGCGAGCCGAACCGCGCGTACAGGGCGGCGGTTATGACCGGCGCCGGCACGCCCTCCTCGACTGCCGCCTGCACCGTCCAACGCCCCTCGCCGGAATCCGCCACACGGCCGGCAAATCCCGACAGATCGGGGCTATCATGTAGGGCCGCCGCCGTGAGATCGAGCAGCCACGAACTGACCACGCTCCCGCGCCGCCAGAGCTCCGCGACCTCAGCTATATTGAAATCGTACTGAAAATGCTCGGGATGCCGCAGGGGTGCGGTCTCCGCATCCTGGCCATGGGCGGCGGCACCGACACCGGCACTCTTCAGGATGTTGAGGCCCTCGGCATAGGCGGCCATGAGGCCGTATTCGATGCCATTATGTACCATCTTCACGAAATGACCGGCGCCGTGCGGTCCGCAGTGCAGATAGCCAAGGTCCGCCGAACCCTGGCCTGCGACGCGACCCGGGGTCGGCGCGGCGGCGGTCGTGCCCGGCGCGAGCGCCCGGAATACCGGATCGAGCACCGGCATGATCGACGGCTCCCCACCGATCATGAGGCAATAGCCACGCTCGCCACCCCACACGCCGCCGCTCGTACCGACATCGACGTAATGGAGACCCTTGGAAGCCAACTCGCGGCACGGCAGATATCATCCTGGTAAAAGGAATTCCCGCCATCGACGACGATATCGCCGGCAGCCAGCAAGGGCACGAGTTCCGTAAGTAGGGCGTCCACGGTGGCGGCCGGCACCATGCACCATACGACGCGCGGGGCGGGGAGCTTGTCGATCAGATCGGCCAGCGTATAGGCGCCAAGCCCCCCCTCCGCCATGAAGCTATCCACGGTCGCGCGCCTACGGGCATGGCCCACGACCTCGTGCCCGGCACGCATCAAACGCTGCGCCATGTTGGCGCCCATGCGCCCCAAGCCGACCATTCCCATGCGCATAACCGTCCCTCCCGCCGCCACCGGCCTCGATCGGCCGCCACCGCGCCCGGGGCCGCCTTCTTCAGGCACACTAACCGCTCACGCAGGGATTTTCCAGGGCCCAAACGCGCGCCGCGGCGGTCTATGCGTTACCATTGGGGGCACGGGCTCGAAATCACAACGACCAAGGACAGGGGGGCTCGCAACCATGCAAAACAGCGATCTTTTGCTCATAGGC